>NZ_JJML01000005.1 GCF_000775285.1 Neosynechococcus sphagnicola sy1
GGGGAGAAGGGGAGCCGGTCAAAGTCCCTCTCCTTTTTTGGGAGAGGGACTTAGGGTGAGGGTCTAAGGCTTACGGGTGAAAGGACTGAATGTTTTCAGTAAAAAGTCATGAATAATCCAGGCTAGGCTCAAGGTCACAGGTGAAATTGTTAGTCTCTGGGTTGCTAGATGTTTAAAAGTTGCGCTGCGAGTATCACCGCGAAAAGCAGCAGCACTAAACTTGGCGATGGGATTCTGGAAACAGACCAAACACCAGAATAAAGGTTGTACGTTTAAAGCAACTTTCAACCTGGATGGTTCCACCGAGGCGCTCCACCAGCTTTTTTACGAGTGCTAACCCTAAGCCAGTGCCCCCATGTTTCCAGGGATCATTGTTAGGGACGCGGTAGAACTTGTCGAAGATGCGATCGCATTCTACCGCAGGAATTTCTACCCCGGAGTTACTGACGCGAATCTCTAGGGTATCTGGTCTGGGTGCAACCGCCACTGTGATCGTTTCCCCGGCAGGGGTATATTTGCAGGCATTGTGCAGGAGTTCGGTCAAAATACGTTCTAGATAAGGCAGATCGGTGGTGACATCAGGGAGATCCTCGGGGATTTGGATCACCAATTGTTGTTGTTGGTTGCGGGTGCGTTCGAGAAAGGTCTTTGCCAGGTGAGGAATATAGAGCTGGAGGGTAATCATCGAGAGATTCAGGGGTTCGGTTCCGGCATCGAGTCGTGCCAGATCCAGCAGGTCATTAATTAAATCAATCTCCCGTTTCCCTTCCTCACGCAGGATTCTAAAATAACGACTGATGGGAGCTGATTCGTCGGCAAGGATACCCAAGGGGTTTAAGGTCAGTTCCAACATTTGGGTGGCCATTTTAATGCTGGACATCGGCGATCGCAGTTCGTGGGAGACGGTACTGAGGAAGTCATCCTTCAGTTGACTCAGCCGCTCTAGTTCCCGCACCTGTGCTTGAGAGGCTTGATAGAGGTGGGATTGACGCAGGGCGATCGCCGTTTGCAGGCTAATCTGTTGCAGTAGGTTGATTTCCCAGTCCTGCCAGTTGCGGGGGCCACTATTTTGAAAAGTAGCGAGCAATCCCCAAAGCTTTTCATCCAGAAAAATGGGGGCGATCGCATAGGCTCTGGCTTGAAACTGCTCTAGCAGATCAATATGACACTGGGTGTGGCCGATCGTATAAATGTCGTTAACTTGAAAGGTTTCATTGTTCTGGTAGCGTCCACCCTGGGTTTCTTGCAAATAGGTGTCTTCCCAAACTTTTGGTATATCTGGTGACACCAACGGTACCCACCCTTCCCCCACAGACTCGGCTACAAAGGTACCACTCCAATCTGGGTGGAACTGGTAAATGGCAACCCGATCGGCCTGGAAGGTCTGCCGGGTTTCAGTCAGGACGGCAGTGAGAACTTCCTCCAGATCGAGGGAACGGTGGATATTTTGGATGATCAAACGTAGGAGTCGTTCCTGTTCAGTCTGTTGTTGCAAGATTTGGGTGCGCTCTTGCACCCGTTGTTCCAGTTCTTGATTGAGTTGTTGCAGAGCCATTTCTGCCCGTTGGCGTTCGGCGAGTTCTAATTGGGACTGCCGATAGAGACTGGCTTGTTGGATCGCGATCTGGATCGACAGCGCCAGTTGTTGTTGCAGATCCAGCTCTAAGGTTTCCCAATGCCGGGGTGAGCGACAGTGATGAGCAATTAATAAGCCCCACAAATGATCGTCTTGCAGGATTGGCACCATTAACTTTGCCCGTACCTGCATTTGCTTAAACAGCGTCTCTCGGCACGGATCTAGATTAGCGTTGAGAATATCTTCAATTGCGATAATTCCGCTCCGCTCAATGGGTAATCCCTGGTTTTCCACCAAACAGGTATCGGTGATCTGTATTCCCATGATCGAGGGCAGTCCTTCTGCCACTGATTCCGCAATAATGATGCCACTCCAATCCGGCTCAAATTTGTAGATGATCACCCGATCCGTATCCAGGAACTGTCGAACTTCGGTAACCGTGGTCTGGAGGATGTTCTCTAAATCTAAGGTTTGGCGAATATGTTGGGCAATGACCATCAGCAGTCGTTGGTACTCCGCTTGCTGATGGAGGGTAGCCTGGGCTTCCTTCAGGAGGGTGATATCCGTAGCCACGCCCAACGACCGCTGCGGCAACCCCTCGGCAGTGCGGCTGAAAATGCGATCGCGACTAAGTAACCAGCGATAGTTCCCATTCTTGTGCCGCATCCGGTACTCTGTTTCCACAAATTCGTTGTCTGGAACTGTCAAAAGATGCTGCTGATTTACCATCACTTGGGGCAGATCCTCGGGATGGATCAGCAGCGGGAAGAGAGCCTCTCCCATGGTCTGAATTTCCTCTGGAGAATACCCCAAAACCATTTCAATTTGTTGGTTTGAGTAGATATTGCGATGCTCAATCAGGTCATAAACATACAGAATCGCCAGGGTAGAACTGGCAATCTGCTCTGTAAACTGCTGCTGTTCCTTTAAGGCAATTTCAGTAGTTTTGCGATCGGTGATATCCCGAGACATGCAGAGAATCGACTCAATTGTTTGTTGATCGGATAACTCTGGGGCGATCACCATTTCAAACGACCTCATCCCCTCAAGTGTGGGCAATTCAAATTCGATGATTTGCCTTTGCCTAGTTGCGAGTAAGGCGGCGACGGCGGTTTCCCAGGTATTGACCATGGCTGTATTCAGACCTAAGTCACGGCAGGTTTTACCTAAAAAAGTCTCGGTTGGGATTCCAGTAATTTTGGTCAGGGCTGGACTGACGTATAGATGTCGGAGTTGGGTGTCGAACCGTTCAATAATATCGGGAGAGTTTTCTACCAGGTTTTGGTATTGCTGCTTCGATGCTTCCAAGGCGGCTGAGGCGGCTTTGCGATCGCTAATATCCTGGGACACCCCTACCAGGCGGTAGGGGTGTCCAGTCGCATCTACCACGGGGAAAGCCTGCTCCCCGATCCAACGAACACTGCCATCGGGGGACAGCAGCCGATACTCATGGCTAAAGCCAGTGAGACGTTGCTGCTGAATGACAGCAAGTACTTGAGGAAGATCTTCGGGGTGTATGGATTCGAGAAATGATCTGGGTTGTTTGTAAAGACTGGCACAACTGCGTCCCCAGACTTCTTCATACATTGGGCTAATGTAAAAGATTTCGGTGAAATTGATATCCGCCAACCAAAACACTTCACGAATGCTCGTAGCCATCTGCCGAAAGCGCTCTTCGCTCTCCCGCAGGGCGGCTTCAGCTAGCTTGAGATCAGTGAGTTCATGGACATTGACCACTACACCAGAAATAGTGCCGTCTGCTTCTAGATAGGGGGTATAGGTGGCTCTGACAAAGCGTCGTTGACCATCTGCGTAATCAAGCCATGCCTCGACAATTTGCCGGGGTTCTCCGGCAAGGCAGCGATCGAGGAAGGGTTTAGAAACGGTTTCAAAAAACTCCTGCCCCAGTAAATCGCTGACTGAATGACCAACGATTTGATCGTAGGATTTCTGACTCCAGGTTAAGTAAGTCTGGTTAATGACCTGGTAAATATAGTTGCGATCCAGGAGGGAGACACAATCAGGAGTGGCAGAAACAATCCGCTCATAACGACGCAGCATCGCCTCGGATTGCTGCCGTTCGAGTTCCGAGGTAGCCCGCACCGCAAAAATCGTCAGGACTTCTTGAATTAACTGGGCATTGGCGATCGCCTGCTGACTGATGACGCTAATTAAACCAATGACTTCACCGGAGGAACTGACTAAAGGAACACCAATATATGCTTCGGCTTCTAAATCCTGCAATGCACGATTTTCTGGGAAGCAATGCTGAAGGTTCTGCGGATAAATACAAAAGCCCTTCTGAATGACCTGTTCGCAGGGAGTGTCTGCTAAGGGATACTCAACTCCATCAAGCAGATGATCATGACTTAACCCGGCAATAATCTTAACGCAATTCCTTTCAGGTGCAATTAACTCCCCCACTGAAATCAAATCCATTCCCAATAAGCGACTGAGATATTGCACCAGGGAATGGAAGAATGCCTCCCCAATTTGAGCTGAAACACCCAGCGCAATATTCTGAATCAATTCTTCTCGCAGTTTGCGAACCTCTTCCTGTTCACTGACCTGACTCAACGTTTCTCCGGAAGTTAGTTGAATCGCGCTAGTCTTTGGGGTAGCTGTTCCCCTGGCGCTAGACTCATCTCCGGCGATCTGGAGCTGCTCCAAGTGATCTGCTAAGTGCTGACGGGATTGCCGCAACGCTGTCTGCTGAATGGCAATGCCCAGATGGACTGCCAACTGCTGCACATATTGCCCTTCCAGGGGCTGCCACACCCGTGGACGCCGGCAGTCGTGAACCAGCAACAAGCCCCATAAGACCCCCTGACTCAATAGGGGCACGACCAGATGGGCTTTGACCTCCAATCCTGCTAACCATTCGATATCCCATGGGGAAAGATCCTCTCCATGAATATCTGAGGCGGCTGTGATCGGTTTCTGACGATATTGATCGATCCAGGTTGGGTTCAGAGAGGGGGTAGGGATCGTTTGCCCTAAAAGGGGTGTCCACTCCCTCCCCACAGACTCAAATGCTACAACCGCATCCTGATGCGCCAGCAAGCGATAGATGAGGACACGATCGGCTTGTAGGAGTTCCCTGGCATCGGCGATCGCCCCCTGTAAAATATCCTCTAGTTCTCGATCTTGCTGGATCTGGAGGGCGATTTCCGAGATTTTCTCTAAAATTACTTCTAAAGAAAGAAGAGGAGGCATAGATTCGGCAGGCATCACCCTGCTCCTGACAGACTATTCAGTATCTCCCACCCAACTTAGTGTAGTATTCCCTACACATTTGATGATTTAGCAGCCGACCTTGCTCAGAAACCAGGGATCATAAAAGCAACACAATTCCGTTAGGAAGGACGCAGGCTGGCAACAACATGAGCAATGGCTTGCTTTAGAACTTACTAGGTGTGTGCTCCAATAGGATTCAAGTCTCCAAGTATAGCGGTTTCTCGTAACATGAAGTGTATCTAAGTGACACAGGAAAAGGATTTCAGCTTGTTACTTGTGTCACACCAGATCAGTAACTGCTATCAGTGGTCATCACAGAATGAGATGCACGCCATCACTGCCCTTGGCTCAACAACCGGGAATATTTTTGGCTCACTTTACTGAAAAATCGCTGCGATCGCAGTTGCAGGAGTCGCCAGGGTGTCAGCGGGGCAATTGCTTGGACATCAGCTGACCTGTGATCAAAAAAGTGGTTGATATCTGACAAAATGACGCCAAGGCGCTGCAAAATATTGGCACTGCGGTACTCCGCTATCAGTGACTCCGGTACGGTGGAGTCTGATGGCATTTGTAGCACCTTGAGGATGCGCTGTAGATCATAGGCTGCGGAGTATCCAGCAATTTTGTAGCAGTTAAAGCCGGGGTCCAGATAGTCAGAAAGACCGCCATTGACACTAGAGAATACCTGGCAGCCACAGGCCAAAGCTTCCATCGGTTGCAGACCAAAGCCTTCGCTCACCCCCTGAAGTGCCCAATATTCTGCGGAATCATAGAGATACACATGGGCGCGGTTAAACAGTGCCGCCAGATCGGGAACATGGCGATCGACAACGTAGACCTGACAGTGCTGTCGCAGCGCCGGAATCAGCACTTGCATCAGGTAAGTAGAAGATTTCCGTGCCTGCACCAGCACCTCAATATCCCGTTGCAGATGGCGGTTGTGAAATTCCTCTCCAATTTGGTTTGGCAGGTAGTAAAGCAACCCCTGGGGAGACCGTTGTCCCCAATAGCCCAGGGTATTGCGACTGACGGTGATAATGGGAACGCTAGCCGGGAGGTGGAACCCATAACCAGCACTGTGGGCGTGGTAGAGGACATTATAAGGCCGAAGCTGGGCGGCCAACTTGGCTACATCAAACCCCCAACTGATGACAAAAATTGCCTGGTCTAGGTGGGGCGATCGCAGCAGATCGGCCAAAAAGAGGGTGTCCGGTTCTCGCTGGCGGTAGGTGACCACCTCCGCCTCACAGATTTGCTGAGCCAGGTGCATGGTTTTGAGTTCAGCCCACAAGCCACCACAGGCAAACTTMCCCCCCCGTCCCAGGCACCAAGAAGTATAGTTTTCGCATCCCCACCGCTCCTCCATGCCTCCACTCGTGAACCCTCCCGTCGGGGAGAATGCCCACATTCTAGGGTAGACCTGAAGCTAACTCAGTAAGATCTCAGCAAAGTCAGAGGTTTACCGACCAAACGCCAGGATCTGTTCCGCCGTGAATTGGGGCTTTTCCAGGTGAGGAAGATGTCCACAGTCGGGTATCCAGACCAACTGACTTCCCGCGATCGCACCTTGAAACGACTGGGCAACCGCCGTGCCAAGAATTCGATCCGATTGCCCCCAAAGAATCAGGGTGGGGGTTTGCAACTGAGGCAGTCGGGGTTGCAGGGAAGGGTAGCCACCACTTTGGGTAAAGGAAATTAAGGCCTGCCGCCAACCAGGTTGTCCCAGGTGCAATGCTGAGCAGTGTTGGGCATCCTGGGAAGCCAAACTGGGATCATGGTAGGCCGATGCACTAATCCCTTGCCGCACCCTGGGATGACGCAGAAACTCAGTTGCTAAGTATCCCAAGGGGGGTACCAAGAACTTACCCAAGACCGGGCCAGGGGTAAAGCCGGCACTGTCTATCAGCACCAATTTGGCAACCGCTTGGGGATAGGAGAGGGCAAAGTCAATCGCCGCTGCCCCTCCCATGGAAGCACCAACAAGGGTCATCGGTCGTTGAATCAGCGCTTGCCAGAACCCATAGAGGTGTGCTTTAATCGCCTCCGGATTGAAGGATAGACTCGGTGGTCGCTCCGTAAACCCAAACCCCAGCAGATCTAATGCCCATGTCTCCTGTTCACAGGCCAGTAGGGGGAACAGACGACGGAATTCTAAAACGGAACTGTCAAAGCCATGGAGTAATAACAGCGGCGGATGATGGGGGTTAGCCAGAGTATGTACATAGGTCGTGGCGATGGTAATTGGTGGAGCCGCTGTTGATAGAGTGGTGAGAATCGGTTGCCACTGAATCTGAGCCAACAGGGCCATCGAGGTTGGTTCGGTGAGCTGATCCGAAAACAGGGGTGCCATGGAGTCGGGCATAGAAGCAAATGATCTCAAAAAACTCCCATGCACTTCGCGGCAAAAGTGTTTGAGTTTATCGCAGACCTCTGCGGCGGGTTCTGCTTCCCCAACAAACTGCCAGTTACCAATGGTGGATAACCGCCAAGCCTGACCCCGATGATCAAATCCCTCGGCTTCTACCCCAATGATTCGCTGAGCTGTTTCCATGCCGTCGCAGTGCAGCCGAATTTGTACCAGAATGCTACGACTTTGGAGTTTGCGGCTCCAGCCCGGAAAATGAAAGCCTAGATCGATCGAATCAGGATCTATGAATTGACGGGTATCTGGGTCGTTACTCCAGGGTTTGAGATCCACCCGCGCATCAGGAAATTCCGCTTGGAACAGATTCACTACCGCCGCAATTTTGCTGGCGAACTCTAAACTCTTTGCCTGCTCAACCGCATTCACGCCTCTCACTCCTGTTGCGTATATGGGGATTGGCTTGCCATTATAGGGCATGAATATGACTCAAAATAAGGCTCTGAAACAACCAATTCACGTAGAATATGAACCTGATTCTCAATAAGTATATTTTTCGATAATCTTTCATCCCTAGGGGTTTTAGGAGCTTCCGACACCACTCAGAATCTCCAGCTTGAGGCTTCTTGCCATCTCAGCTTTCCTCTCTAATTCGCCCTCAATATATCTCACTTGACCTCATTTTTGATTCGTATTATTTCTGCAACCGCACTGCATACCATTGGAAGAAATTTCCAGGTTCCATCTCTAAATCACAAGAAGTTTCCAGTAAATACTGAGCCTGTGCTTCGATGGTTGGGAAGCGATGCAGATCCTGAGGTAAGTCTTGCTGCCGATGCGATAGAACCACTTTAAGCTTATCCAGCAGTTCAGCAGCCGTGAGGAATTGTTCCGGTTGATTCGCTTCCAGTACCACAAAATTTTCCAGGTCGTAGAGGTGGGGATTGGACATGGTGATAGGGCTTGAGTCTTTAGGGTTTAGGGTAAGGCAGAGGGTTCTCGCTTGCAGGGCGGTTAACCCTGAGGGGTAGGCGGGGTAACTCCCCAACTTTACCTACAATAGATAAGCACAGTTTGGAACCCAGTAGGATGATTTCCTTGTCTTCTAGTCTGCAAGCTCGACTGGCGGAGCCATTGAAAATCGGTAACGTTGAGGTCAAGAGTCGAGTCCTGCAATCCCCCTTGTCAGGGGTGACGGATCTGGTGTTTCGACGCTTGGTGCGGCGGTTTGCACCAGACTCAATGATGTATACCGAAATGGTCAATGCCACGGGATTGCACTACGTTCACTCCTTGCCCAAGATTATGGAGGTAGACCCCAATGAGCGCCCCATTAGTATTCAACTGTTTGACTGCCGCCCTGATTTCCTCGCTGAAGCCGCCCAGATGGCGGTGGCGGAGGGAGCCGATACGGTGGATATCAATATGGGTTGCCCGGTGAATAAAATCACCAAAAATGGGGGCGGCTCGTCCCTCTTGCGAGAGCCAGAGACAGCTGAGGCAATTGTCCGGGCCGTGGTTCAGGCTGTATCAGTGCCCGTAACGGTGAAAACGCGCATCGGCTGGACGGATCAGGAAATTAACATTCTCGAATTTGCGCGCCGCATGGAGGCCGCAGGGGCACAGATGATTACCGTTCATGCCCGTACTCGCTCCCAGGGATATAATGGCCCTGCTAAGTGGGAGTGGATTGGTCGGGTGAAAGCAGTGCTCTCGATCCCAGTGATTGCCAATGGGGACAGTTTTTTCTGCGGAGACCGCATTGCAATGCCTAGAACAAACCGGAGCCGATGGGGTGATGTGCTCACGGGGAACCATGGGCTATCCCTTTTTGGTAGGAGAAATTGACCATTTTTTCAAGACGGGTCAGCATCGAGCAACTCCCACCACACAACAGCGCCTTGCCTGTGCCCGGGAGCATCTCTATGGGTTATGGGAGTATAAGGGCGATCGCGGTGTTCGCCAGGCTCGGAAGCACATGACCTGGTATGCCAAAGGTTTTCCCGGTGCCGCCGAATTGCGGGGACAGTTATGCTTAATTGAATCAGTTCAGCACGGCTTGGACTTAATTGATCAGGCGATGAGGTCCTTGGAAACGCTCCCCAGGGTGAGTGAAGTGCCTTGTTTCTAACGCCGCAGGACTAAGGGGCAAAGGTTGGCAGAGCGCGCAACAGAACTACATCTCCCGCACGATCGGTTGCCCATCTTTAATTTCACCAATCAGCACCCAATCTGTGACACCGACAAAAATCCCATTTTCCACCACGCCGGGAATGTTGTTGAGGGTACGCTCGAGTTCTGCGGGGTTGTCAATATGGCTGAATTTGACATCCAGCACCATGTTGCCCTGATCTGTGATCACCGGCCCATCTTTCCTCACCCCCATCCGCAGTTCTGGTTGGCCGCCTAGTTTGACCACCGCACGACTGACAGGGGCGATCGCCATCGGTAGCACCTCAATGGGGACGGGGAAGGTGGAACCCAAGCGATCGACTAACTTGGAGCTATCGACCACCACAATAAAGGTCTCTGCGAGGGCATCAACAATCTTTTCCCGCGTGTGAGCTGCACCGCCGCCCTTAATTAGATTCTTTTGCGGATCGACTTCATCGGCACCATCAATTGCCAGATCAATGGTTTCAACCTCATCCAGAGTTACCAGGGGAATGCCATACTTCTTTGCCAAGACCGATGCCTGAAAGGAGGTCGGCACCCCTTTGATATCTTTCAAGTCTCCGGATTTGAGGCGATCGCCCAGGAATTGAATCACAAATGCCGTCGTTGAACCCGTTCCCAAACCCACCACCATTCCCGACGAGACGCGGGCGGCTGCCGCTCTGGCAACTTCCTGTTTCATCACCTGAATGGGATCGAGGGCTGTGGTCATGGTGTGACTCCTATGCTTGCAGATGCTTTGTTACTTAGCATGACGCAAAGGGGAACGGTTTCATAGAGGGGCGTTGATTTCTAGGAACGCAGTCCGGCCAGGGCTGCCTCCGCCCGTTGGGCTCCCGGTTGATCTCCTTGTTGTTGAAACAGATCCCGGGCTTTCTCAAAGGCGGAGATTGCCTCTGAGCGACGGTCTCGTGCCTGGAGTGCCAGTCCAAAATTCAAGTAGGCTTGGGCATTCTCAGGAGCCAGGGCAAGCACTTGCCGATAGGCAACAATGGCCTGGAGATAGTCCTGGCGTAACATCAAAATATCCGCCAGCCCAGCCTGGGCTTCAATCAAGTCTGGGCGGAGATAGGCCGCCCGTTGGTAGGACAAAAACGCCTGATCCAGGTCATTGTTTTCTTGGTAGATCTTGGCAATTTGCAGGTGAATCAGCGGATTGCGGGGATCGAGGCGACTGGCCAAGATAAACTCTGATTTTGCGGCCGTTAGATTTCCCTGACTGAGTCGGGCCTTGCCCAAATAGAGGTGAGGACTTCCCCGCCGGGAATCTAAGACAATTGACCGTTCTAGGGCTTTGATCGCTTGGGGATACTGTTTTTGTTGGAGGAGCGTTACCCCCAGCGACTCCATGGCTCGAGCATTGCGCGGTTCCAGTGCCAGCAGTCGCCGATAGGTCGTCATCGCTCCATTGACATTACCCTGACGAGACAACACGGCTCCCAACCCCAGGTAGGCATCGGTAAAGGTTCGGCGCAGAACAATCGCCTGCTGATAGGCAGCAGTGGCGGCGACTAAATTCCCCAGACTGGCTTGGCTAAATCCCAGGGCATAATGGAAATCAGCGTTATTAGCATCGAGGGCGATCGCCTGCTGGTAGGCATCGACAGCCGCTGAAAAATTGCCCTGCTGGGCATAGAGATAGCCCATGCCAGAGTAGATGCGGGCATTGCGGCTGTCAAGTTGTACGGCCTGTTGGTAAATGACCAAGGCTGCTGAAAAATCTTTGACATCCACCAACCGACGCCCTTCTTTCAGGAGGTTGGTGAGGACTTCATCATTGTTGAGGGGATTGGGATTATTGAGTCGTGGGTAGTAGGGGTACTGGGCAATAATGGGCTGGGACAGGGCTGGCGGTGCGATGACACCTAAGGCAGTCAGCCAGAAACCTGCAATCCATACACTTGGTTTATCCATGGCTTACGTCCTATGCATCAATCCAGGGAGGGTAGGTCTATGATCCCCAAGGTGGGATGTTACCATGACCTTGTTTAGCCTTCACTTTAGTTGGCTATTTTTGCACCTGATCTCGGGGAGATTACCGATTGTTGTAACCGCAGCACCACACTCCTGTGGTATTTAAAGCAATATGTAGCATTTCGTCATCGACGCTTCTTTGAATTCCCCAACTGCTAGTTCCCTTGAAAACCGTCATTCCGACCTCCTGGCCTTAGTTTTTGGAATTCGGTTCGTTGCTGCATCGCTATTGCATCCCTTTTGCCTGCTAACGGTTACAACCGAGCAGGCATTTTGTTTGCGTTTGTCCGACCGCCCTCAACCTCTGGAGCCTTTTGACCGCCATCATGACTGCATCGACTGTAACCACTAAGCCCCAGCAGCTCCCCTCGACTGACTCCGAGCTGCGGCTGCCAGATATTTTGCGTACCTTGCCTCGGCAGTGTTTTCAGAAGGATTGGCGTCAAGCCTGGACTGCTGTCCTGCTTAATAGCCTCTGTGTGGGGCTGGGCTACTGGGGAATTGTGTCTGCTCCATGGTTCCTACTCCCTTTTTGTTGGATCTTTACCGGAACGGCCCTCACTGGCTTTTTTGTCCTCGCCCACGATTGTGGTCATCGCTCCTTTGCCAAACGCCGTTGGCTCAATGATCTCGTGGGTCATACTCTGTTGCTGCCCTTGCTATATCCCTTTCATAGCTGGCGAATTCTGCATAATATTCACCATAAGCACACGAATAAATTGGAAGTTGATAATGCCTGGCAAGCATTTCAACCTGAGTTTTACAGCAGTCTTGGCCGCTGGGGGCGTTGGGGATATCAGGGAATGAGAGGTCGCCTCTGGTGGATGGCATCGATTCTCCATTGGGCCTTTCTGCACTTTAATTGGCAACGATTTGAGGGCAAAGATCGCGATCGCGTGCGGTTCTCGGCCTTATTGGTGCTTGCTTTTGCAGGGATTGCCTTGCCGCTGCTCTGGGTGACTACGGGCTGGTGGGGTTTATTTAGCCTTTGGTTGATGCCCTGGATGGTCTATCACTTTTGGATGAGCACCTTTACCCTGGTGCATCATACGGCTCCCAACATTCAATTTAAGCCCGCTGCGGAGTGGAATGAGGTGGAAGCCCAACTGTTTGGAACGGTTCACTGCGACTATCCCCGGTGGGTGGAATTTCTCTGCCACGACATCAATGTGCATATTCCCCATCACATTTCCACTGCAATTCCCTTTTATAACCTTCGGATGGCTCACCAAAGTCTTCTGGAGCAGTGGGGATCGCAGCTCCAGACCTGTCGCTTTTCCTGGGCATTAATGACACAAATTACCAATCAGTGTCATCTCTACCACCCAAATCAGTGTTACCAGTCCTTCCAGGAGTTTCACGCTGACTAAGTGCAGCGGATCGCGGTTGTTTGGGAGTTAAGGTCTGAGTTCATCCACTTGCTGGGACTGATCGACAAATTCTTGAACCAGCTGTCGATACTCTCGCAGCGTCTCATCCACCCAACCGCGATCGCTACTGTTGGCCATAATCTGCACCAGAGGCTCACCCGCATCTGGCAAAATTAACACCCAGCTGTCATGTTGGCGGTTACAAATTTTGACCCCATCCACCAGTTCCAGGTTTTCCGGGGCATGGGTTTCGACCAGATGACGCATCAGTGCCCCTTTCACGGTCCAAGGGCAGCGAACGGAGTAAGTCTTGTGGTTAATGCGAGGCAGTTCCGCCCGAATTTGACCCAGCGATCGCTCTTGCAGGCTCAGCATCTCAATCAACTTGGCGATGCAAAACATGGCATCAAACCCTGGATGCATCTGGGGAAAAATAAACCCCATTTCCCCACTGCCACCTAACACCACATTGGATTGGGTATAGCAAGCTTCCATCAGGGCGGTGGGATTGACCTTGGTGCGGATCACCTTGCCATCGTGGCGGCGGGCAATTTGTTCAATGGCACTGGAAACATGCACGGGCACCACCACCGTCCCCCTGGGTTGGGAAGTGAGCACCGTATCGACCATCAGGGCCGTTAAAATTTCCCCCCGAATAGGGATGCCTGCCTCATCGACTAAAATTAATTGCTCACCATTGGCAGACACCTGGACTCCAAAGGTGGCGTGGAGGGCTTCCACCACATGCCCCAGTTGATTCAGCAGCCCTTCCCGATCGGCCGTGGTGGGGGCTGTGTGACTGAGACTGGCATTCAAAACCACGGCATCACAACCAAACTTACCCAACAATTGGGGCAGCACGGCTCCAGACACCGCATATACGTAGTCAATCACTACCTTGGAACTACTGCGGCGCAAAGCTTCCACCTGTAAATGTTTCTCGAAACTGGTGGAGTAAATATCAATTGCCTGACTGAGGATGACAACATTGCCAATTTCATGGATTTGAGCCCGACGCAGATCTTCCTTGAAGTACGCCCCTTCAATTTTTTTCTCCTGGGCTTTGGATAGATTGATCCCCTGGTGATTGAAAAACTCGATCAGAATGTGATCGGAGCGATCCGGATGCACCCGCACATGTAGGCCACCAGACACCGAGAGGGTGGGTAACACGGAACGGGCCACTGGGATTGCAGTTGCTTCTAAATTCAACACATTCACCCCTACGGACATCAGCCCCGCAATCAGCGATCGCGACACCATCCGGGAAATACTGCGCTGATCCCGAGAGACCGTAACCTGGGACCCTTGCTTCAGAGTCGAGCCGTAGGCAGCCCCCAACTTAACGGCAAACTCCGGCGTGATATCCACATTCGCTAAGCCAGAGACCCCCCGCTGCCCAAACAGATTCCGACGAGCGGTGTTTCCCCAGATTAAATTGATATTTAAAGTCGCCCCAGACTCAATCTTCTTACTCGGCCAGACTCTTACCCCTGGACTTATCTGAGCTTCTTCTCCCACGGTGGAGAGGGAACCCACCACCGCTCCTTCAAGGACATGCACCCGGCGATCCACCCTGGCTCCTCGGCCAATAACACAGGCGCGGAGATGCACTTCTTCGCCAATGATGGCACCATTCCAGATGATCGGGCGTTTCAGATCGGCATCGGCTCCAATGGTGACATTATCACCAATGACCGTACCCGATTCAATTTGCACCCGTGGCCCAATGCGGCAATTATCCCCAATCAAAACCGGTGGCTCAATTCGGGCTGTGAGATCAATGTAGGTGTTCTGCCCGACCCAGAGCCCCGGTGACTGTTCTTTATAGGCATAGTCTAGGGTCACCCGCCGCATTAACCCGTCGTACTGAGCTTCCCGATAGACATCTAAATGCCCAATGTCACACCAATAACCCGCCGCAACATAGCCATACATGGGAATGTGCTTTTCCAGCAGCAGGGGAAAGAGATCTTTGGAAAAATCCAATTCTTGATCGCTGGGGAGATACTCCAGCACCTCGGGTTCCAAGATATAGATACCGGTGTTGACCGTATCTGAGAACACTTCCCCCGGAGATGGTTTTTCTAGAAACCGCTGAATCCGCTGCCGATCGTCGGTAATCACCACTCCAAACTCTAGGGGATTGGGAACCTGGGTTAAGACCAGGGTTGCCTGGGAGCAATGCTGACGGTGAAATTCTAGCGCCGCACTGAGATCAAAATCTGTGACACTATCCCCGCTGATGACAATGAAGGTTTCATCCAACAGTTCCGCAACATTCTTGACGCAGCCAGCGGTTCCCAGGGGTTGATCTTCCTCCACCGCATAGATAATCTGCACCCCTAAACTACTCCCATCCTGGAAGTAGTCCCGCATCACATCCGGCAGGTAGTGCAGCGTAGCAATGATCTCCGTGATCTGGTGGCGCTTGAGTAAATTGATGATATGTTCTGCAATCGGTCGTGCCAGAATTGGCACCATTGGTTTGGGAAGGTCGCAGGTCAGGGGCCTGAGTCGCGTTCCGGATCCACCTGCCATTAGCACTGCTCGCATAAACCCTCCTTGCCGAATGCTCCCATGCTAACTTTGCCGACTCGTGGGAATCAATTCCGTAGACTACTCTAAACTTGAAAGAGCAGCCGTCCCTGACTGTGCTGGGAATTGAAATGGTATCAGGATGGCCGTCGTTGTAGATTTATTGACAAGGAGATGCCAATGCAATTAATCGGAATTGCGGTGCTGATCGTCTATATTTTTGGGATTTGGAAATTTCTCACTGGATTTCGCCATACTAACTTTAGTGGGGGGGTGATCAATCGAGCGGTGCTGGCGTTATTGTGGCCGATGTTACTGATCGCCAGCAAATCCTACCGTCAGAACTTTACCCGCGCCCTCCGAGATTAGCGGCGGCTTCGTCGTCATAGGTGATAGATGTCCCAGAAACCAGACCCCCGTCAACCCGTATCGTCGATGTTTTCCCAATTACCAGGCAGTGGTAGCCCAGGAGAAGATGTCTGGCAGACGCTCACCAGTGCGGTTGCGACTCGCTTCAATCGGGAGTATCGCCGGGAAGCCTTTGATCTGCCAGCAGAGGTAGAAGCAATGCCAATTTTTCGCGAATGGGCTGCAGGCGGATTGTCAGCCAAGATTGCTTCGCCCTTTTGGGAACTGGCCAAACCTCAGAAAAACCCAGCACTGTCTGGACATTGGATGTGGAGTCAGCTTTTTGGTATATCCCTGGCGGGAGTGGCAGGCATTGTTTCACGGCCTTGACATCAGTACGGTGGCCCAGGAAAGTCTGACGGCTCGGGGGCCACAGCTCAACTCTAAGCTCTTTAAGGGGGCCACCCTGGGAGTGGCTCACCACTTACCCTATGAAGCCGACCAGTTTGATCTGGCGATCGCCACGGGATGGAGTTGTTACTATCCTTGCGACTACTGGACAGCGGTACTGTCAGAAGTTAAGCGAGTCTTAAAACCAGGGGGGATGTTTGTGTTTGATCTGCTCAATCCTGAGGCTCCCTTGGCAGAAAACTGGGGGATTCTAGAAACCTACCTTGGCGCTGAGGTGTTCCTAGAATCCCTAGACAATTGGCAGAAAACCCTCAAGGCCGCTGGAGCCAAGATTCTGAAAACCCAACCTGGCGAGCTATTCCAGCTCTATACGGTGAAATTTGACAACTGATTTACCATCTCCCCTGCCGCGATCTCCCAATCCTGGATCACCCGAGGGTTCTGTCAAGATTCATTAACTAAAAGTTGACAGAACACCCGATGGCAGGGCTACGACAGCAAGGAGGGACTAAATTCACCGGGCGACTTCGAGATGCAGGAGTACCCCCAAACCCGTACTCATTTCCTGGGCGGTAATTTTGCCATCATTATTGTTATCTAGGGCGTCGAAGACGGCATCGGTGCCCAACCATTCTTCCCGAGTAATAAAACCATCGCCATCGAGGTCATAGACCTGGAACATATCATCTCTGGCCTGACTGAGGGTATGGTCTCCTTCCAAGCGTGCCAGACGTTCAGCCAGAAGTTTTTCCAAGGTTTCCAGGGCTTTGGTAAAGCCTTTAATGCCTTCATCCAGTTTTTCAAAGGCCATGCGATCGCTGGCATGCATTTGATCAAAAGTGGCCTTGTCGATGGAAATTTGTTTGAGATCGAGGGTCGCAGCCTGGGCGGGATCGAGTTGGCGTGGCAGATCTCCTAGGTTAGCCTGTAACTCAGCTAACAGCGCCGGAGAAATGGTTAACAAGTCACAGCCCGCAAGTTGAATAATTTCATCAATGTTGCGGAAGCTAGCTCCCATGACTTCAGTTTTGTAGCCAAACTTTTTGAAGTAATTGTAGATCTGGGTGACGGACAATACCCCTGGATCTTCCGCTGGCGGGTAGCTATCTCGCCCGGTACTTTTCTTGTACCAGTCTAAGATCCGACCCACAAAGGGAGAAATTAAGGTGACACCAGCTTCAGCACAGGCGATCGCCTGGTGGACGCCAAACAGGAGGGTGAGATTACAGTGAATGCCATCTTGCTCTAAAACTTCAGCCGCGCGAATACCTTCCCAGGTAGCCGCAATTTTAATCAAGACGCGATCGCGGGAGACACCAGCAACTTCATACTGGGCGATCAAATCCCGAGCTTTGGCAATTGTTGCCTCCGTATCGTAGGACAGGCGAGCATCGACTTCTGTGGAGACCCGTCCAGGAATAATTTGTAAAATTTTCAATCCAAAGGCAACGGCGAGCCGATCAAAGGCAAGGGAAACGATCTGAGCCGAGGATGCGGAGCCGCCAGCATCCTGCTTGGCCTTCAACAATGTTTGATCGACAATTTCCTGGTACTCCGGCATCTGGGCTGCCGCTGTAATCAGAGAGGGGTTCGTCGTAGCATCGCGGGGGGTAAACTTCTCAATCGCCAGGATATCCCCGGTATCAGCGACCACAACAGTAATTGCTCGCAGTTGCTCTAGCAAGTTTTTAACCATGATTTCCCTCAGCAGTTGCGGATTAAATTGATTCACGATCTCTCCTCACCGCCATCCTAACTGGAGATTGTCCGATTCCCTGGAAATCTCCAAAAGCTTTAATCTGTTGGGCTAGATTTTCCCAGTCGGGATGGGTCAGCCCCCAGATAGCCCCGAGGGGTAATCATCCAGCCACTCTGCTCACGGGTGCTGCCATTGCCGATCAACACCGTGGTTAACATATCAATAGGCACCTCCAATAATTGACCCAGGGTGGTCAGATGAATTTGCTCTTCAGGGCGATAGGCCGCGCGGACAATGGCTACGGGGGTGTTGGGGGGACGGTGTTGCAGAAAAATGCTTTGGGCGATGGCAATTTGGCTGGTACGGCTTTGCGATCGCGGGTTATACAGGGCTGTGACAAAATCCGCCGCCGCTGCTGCTGTCAACCGTTGCGCAATCACCGCCCAGGGAGTGAGTAAATCACTCAAACTAATGGCACAAAAGTCGTGCATCAAAGGGGCTCCAACTCGGGAGGCAGCAGCCTGAAGGGCCGTAATTCCGGGAAAAACCTGGATACTGGGAGTTTTGCCATCCCAGGGGCGATCGGCCAACATCTCTAAAACCAATCCCGCCATGCCGTAAATGCCACAGTCACCGGAGGAAATCACGGCAACGGTCAAGCCCCATGCTGCCAGCTCAATCGCCCGCATCGCTCGCTGTCGTTCCTGGGTAATCGGCAGGGCTTCCACAATTTGTCCGGGGCGCAGCAATGGCCGAATCAGATCAATGTAGAGTCCGTAGCCAATCACTACATCCGCCTGGGCGATCGCCCCTTGGGCGGCGGGGGTCATTTGGGCCAATTGTCCGGGGCCAGTCCCCACGAGCCAGAGCTGCCCCGGTCGTCCGAGATATTCCTGTTCTGCCTGGGCGATGGCAACGGTGACAGCGCCTGGGTGGTCGGGAGATCGCCCGATGTGCTTGGTGACCCGTAAGGGTGCTGGTTCACCGCCCCTGGTCGTGCTGGCAAGGATGGCCGCTGCTTCAGCCACACTCGGAGTACCGACTTCAGCCGCCACACGCTCTGAGGGGGTGGGAACCGCGACTGTTCTGAGTTCAGCGGCGGTAAAACAGCGTAACGGCCAGTGGCGATCGCGACAGAGTTCCACCAATCCGACTTCATCGGCTTTTAAGTCGAGGGTCGCCACGCCAGCGATCGCGGCTTCCGCCAAGTGGGCCGATCTACAGACCCGCTGCAAGGTGGCTTCCATCAGCTCTCGGGTTGTGCCTCGCTCACAGCCAATCCCCACCCACAACACCCGGGGATGCCATTGCACCTTGGGAAAATCTGAGACGGAGGCAAATTGCCGCTGGGTGGCGCTAATCCAGATCCGGGCTTTGGGGGCAGCCCCCCCAGGGACTCCGGTGCCCCAAAGGTGAACCCATGCCCTAGGGGCAAATGGGCTTGCCACAGGGTTGAACCGACTTCTTGTATTACCTCGATAGGTTCCTGGCGGGCGATCGCAGCACTCACCCCAGTCCAGTCTCCAGTCCCCCGTTGCCAGCCAAAGGGAGTGCCCAGGATATCTATTCCCGGCATGGCTAAATCATTGGCCGCCCCCGTCAGGATCGGGGTTGCCTGGAGTTGGCTGGCGATGAATCGTGCCAGTTGATCGGCTCCCCCCTGATGGCCGCTGCACAAGCTGATCACAAATTGACCCGACGGATCGACTACTACCACCGCCGGATCGATGGCCTTATGTTGCAGCAGTGGCGCAATCAGACGTACCACGGCTCCGGTGGCCAGACAGAAAATGAAACTGCGATGGGTTGCCCAAAGGCTGTCGAGATGAGCCGCCAAGGAACCTTCATAGGGTTGGAGGACTGGACTTGGTGTCAGACTCCCCTGCAAGGCAGTTGGAATCCAGAGGGAGAATCCCTGGGCTTGACAGAGGGGGAGTAAACAAGTGACCCCCGTTGGTGTGGTCGCGATCGCCCCTAGGGGTTGAAAAGATTGTAATAACAAAGGTTGAGGGTGAATGGATATCCAGGACAGTTCCTAGTATCCAGGAACGCATCCATTGAAAGTAATGGGGACGAGAGCAATTCAGGGTTAGCCAGCCGCCGTAATCTGGCTGATCAGAGTTTCCAGCACCGTATCCGCTTGATCATTGGCAACTTGACAGGTACCGGCCATGGGATGCCCCCCCCCGACCATAATGGGTCATTAACTCGCCAATGTTCGTCTGGGAGGTGCGGTCAAAAATTGATTTCCCCACAGCTAAGACTGTATTCTGCTGCTTCAGCCCCCAGAGAACATGAATGGAAATATTGCATTCTGGGAACAGGGCGTAGATCATAAATCGATTTCCAGCATAGACAATATCCTGCTGTCTGAAGTCAAGAACCACTAAGTTTCCATAGACTTGCCCACAGGTTTGTAACTGTTGCTTAAATTCGGCTGTTTGGGCAAAGTAAAGTTCAGTTCGCTCCCGGACATCCGGTAGTTCTAAAATCTCATCCACCGTATGATTTTTACAATAATCAATCAGATCCATCATTAATTGATAGTTGGAAATATTAAACTCTTTAAACCGCCCCAAACCAGTACGGGGATCCATGATAAAATTGAGCAGCACCCAGCCTTCTGGTTCTAAAATATCAGCTTCAGTGAACTGGCCGGAATCTGCTTTGTCAACAGCGGCCATCATTTCCAGGGAAATTCTAGGGAAGGCACTCTTGCCCCCAAAGTGATTAAACACAACCCTAGCTGCGGAAGGCGCATAGGGCTCCAGGATATAGTTGCTACCCAGGTTTTCATGGGAGAGGATTTCACTGTAGTGGTGATCAAAAACTAAGTGAGCCCCTTCCACGTAGGGCAGGTTAGTAATAATATCTTGACTGGTAATCTCTACTTTGCCATCTTGCATATCTTTTGGATGGACAAATTTAATCTCATCAATCATGTTCAATTCTTTGAGGAGCACAGCACAAACTAGCCCGTCAAAGTCGCTTCGGGTCACCAATCGATATTGATTCTGGCTACTCATATTTTTGCTGTTACTGAAATTACTTACAGAGTCATCCTACCCAATCACCTACTGTAAGAGATCCCCAATGGGCAAAAGTATCTATAAATACTACTTGACGACTTGAGACCCATGACTCCGGGGATCATCACCAGCAGCTTTGGGGGTGACCGAGGGGGAAAAAGTCGAGGTCTGTCCAGATACCTGGGCGTAGGGTAAGGGGGTATCGGCAATCAGAGCATCCAGGTTGGCTGCCAGAATCGAGCGCGGCTGTTCACCAATCGCATTGGCGATCGCGGTTCCTTGCCGATCCATAAACACAAAGTGGGGAATCCCATCGACTCGAAAGCGCAAAATCTCGGGGAGCCAGTTGGTATTGTCCACATTCAGCATCACGAAATTGACCTGATTGGCATACTGCCCTTCCAGAGCCCCAATATCGGCAGCCATCGCCTGACAAGAGGTACACCAGTTGGCATAAAATTCCACCATAGTGGGCTTTTGATTGCTCAGTGCCACTTCTAAGGGAACGGACTGTTGGGCTAATTCACTGAGGGACGCGGTGCTACTTTGAGTTCTTAGCCCCAGTACGACTCCAATGCTGAGGGCGATCGCCACTAAGACAATCAGGAAATTCCGCAGGCGGATATCCAGTGGTGATCTTGGTGTGGAGTCCATGGAATTTGTAGACATTGAAAAAGCTTCCCCATCATCGCTCACTGCTTTTACTTTAATGGTTCGCCGGTTAAAAAAGGCGCTGGTCAACGGCCCCCAACCTGTTCACGCAGCGCCGTCACGTTTTCGTCTATCCGCTCAACTCGGCTACTGAACTGAGCCACATCCCCCTGCACTCGGCTCAGTCGCTGATTCATCTTACTGAGATTGGCATCCATCCGGCCTCAATAAGGGATGAAAAAAGGCACCTAAATTCATAGGTGCCTGGTAATGGAGCTGAGGAGAGTCGAACTCCTGTCCGCCCTGGGTATTAATCCCCTGATCGTTCACAGGCTTAGCCTTTCTAATCCTGAGGCGGGAACTGTCCCTTATCCCGGACAGTGGGATTCTCAGGTGATTTTCTTATCTAGCAAGCCGACCTGAGGCAACTGGCTAAAGCATCCGTTGGGGTTGGTCTACCGTCCTTAACGGAGTCAGATAGTAGACGCTCGAACCTTTTAGAGGTTTTTAGGCGACAGAAACGGCCTTACGAGCAAAGGGTACAATGTTGTTCGCATGTACAAGTTTGAGCCTTTGATTTTCGAGAGACGACTCACTCTCGGCCTGAATCACAGAGTAACGTTCACCAACACGTCGAAACCGTTACAGCCCCGTGGGTTCTTAATCTAATTATAACGAGTTGCTGCCTAAGTTGGGAGAAGGGATGAAGCTACTGTGCCTAAGTAATGGCCATGGGGAAGATGCGATCGCCCTGCGAATTCTGCGGGAACTCCAGACCCATGATCAATGTCCGGAATTGGCGGCGTTGCCAATAGTTGGCGAGGGACGAGCCTATGAGGGCATTCCAGTCATTGGCCCGGTGCAGGCCATGCCCTCTGGCGGGTTTATTTATATGGATGGTCGGCAATTGGTGCGGGATCTGTGGGGAGGGCTGCTGCAACTGACGTGGCGACAATGGCAAACGATTCGAGATTGGGCGAAAACGGGTGATTTAATTTTGGCCGTCGGGGATATTGTGCCGCTGTTTTTTGCCTGGTGTAGTGGTGCGCCCTTCGCCTTTGTTGGCACTGCAAAGTCGGAGTACTATCTCCGGGATGAGGCAGGGCGTCTGCCTCGGCGGTCTTGGTTACAAGCCCTGGAAAGTTGGTCAGGGTCGGTTTATCAGCCCTGGGAACGATGGCTGATGCAGCGTCCCCGTTGTCGAGCTGTATTTGTCCGCGATCGGCTGACGGCGGAGATCTTACAAAAATTTGCCATTCCTGCCTGGGATCTGGGAAACCCGATGATGGACGATTTGGCACGGACATTGCCAGTTACTGGCTTTGGGGAGGGGATTGGGGGCAAGGAACTGGCGATCGCCCTATTGCCGGGTTCGCGTCCACCGGAAGCCTATGCCAACTGGCAGCAAATGATGCTAGCGGTGCGGGGGATCGTGGATCATTTCGGAGGGCAGCGGTTGCTGTTTCTTGGGGCGATCGCCCCTGGTTTAAGTCTGGACCAGTTGCAGACGGCGGTAATCTCCCAGGGATGGCAGGTACATACCCCGACTGATCACAGCAATCTCGCAGTCTTCAAGCAGCACAAAGCAACGTTAATCCTGAGTCAGCAGCACTTCCAGGAGTATCTCCACCGCGCTGACTTTGCCATTGCCATGGCCGGGACAGCAACGGAACAATTTGTGGGGCTAGGAAAACCCGCGATCGCCATTCCCGGAACTGGCCCCCAGTTTACGGCTCGCTTTGCCGAAGCTCAAAGTCGATTACTGGGGATCTCGGTGATCGTAGCGCCCCAGCCTGGCCAAGTCGCAACCATGATTGAGTCCCTGTTGAATGATCCGGATCGGTTGCAGTCGATTGCGGAAAATGGACATCGGCGGATGGGGACACCGGGCGCTGCTCAACGGATTGCAGCTCACTTGCTATCGTTGATGAATCACCAATGAAACATCTAGGTTGACGAGATTCAAGGCCAGTTTTCGGGGGGCAGTACCCCCCATGCCCCCACGCTGGGGGACGAAACCGCCTCCCCCAGACCCCCTGCGGAAGATGCCCAGGTTGGATGAGTGTGTGACTATTTCGATGTTCTTGGCTGGGTGAAAATTCCCTGGTAGGGGCTGAACAGCAACCCTAGCAAAAAGCAGCTAAAGGTGACTAAGGCGATCGCAGGCCCTGAGGGTAAATTGAGATGGTAGCTGAGGTACATGCCGGTGATGGTGGCGATCGCGCCGATAGCAGCTCCTAAACCCATGATCAAATGCAGTTCTTTCACCAACAGGTAAGCGGTAATCGCTGGCCCCACTAGTAGGGAGACCACTAAGATCACACCGACGGTTTTCATCCCCGCCAGAATCGTCAAGGTAATCCCTGCCATTAAGCTAAAGTGGATGAGATTGACGGGCAAGCCCACGGCTTCAGCCCCCACCGGATCGAAGCTGTAGAACAAAAGTTCTTTATAGCTCAGGCGGGTGAGCAGCAGCACGACTCCGGTAATGAGGGCGGTACGCCAAATATCATCATTGTTGACGCTGAGAATATCGCCAAACAGCAGTTCATCAAGGTTCAAGCGACTTTTAAGCAGGGTTAGCAACGCTACCCCCAAGGCAAAAAAGCTGGAAAAGGTCAGTGCCATGGCCGCATCTACCTTCACCCTCGATTGGCTGCGAATCCAGGCAATCACAAAGGTGCTGGTCATCCCAGAGGCAAAGGCTCCCAACAGGATATCCACGCGCAAAAAGTTGGCGATCGCCAGTCCGGGGAGAATCGCATGGGCAATCACATCCCCGATCAGCGCCATCCGTAGCACAATCAGGTATGCCCCCATCACCGGGCAGAGAATGCCAATTAAAAGACCCACGGCGATCGCCCGCCGCATGAACTCAAAGGTCAATGGCTCCAGTAACCAGTCCACCATGTTTTTTCCCCTGACCGTTGCGGCACCCTCCAGGATTCTAATTCACGGCTGCCTTGAAGCGCACAAACCCGTAGGAGTTGGTGGGTACCCCCGGAGCCGTCGCCGCAGGAAGTTGAGTCACCCCACTCACGACTTTGACGACAATGGCTCCATTGGTATTGGCACCACAGAGGCTCGGGGCAGTGCCATCCCCTGGGGTATAGTAACGACCGCGATCGCTATCGGGAACGTTGGTCAGGTAGACCGTGGGTAGGGTTGGGAGGCTACTACTACTGGAAGCAAAGGCCAAGCCCGTATCCACAGGAATCGCACCAGCTTCCAGGGGGTGGGGAGACGCGGAGTTGTACCCCGTGGGCACAAAGGTTTGATGGGTAGGAACCAGATCGCAGAGGGTGAGATTCGAGGCCGGGTTACGACTATTGAGGAAGTAAATGGTGTATTCCAGGATGTCACCCGGTCGGACAACCGGGGAGTTGACCACCCCCCGCAGGTAGGTAGAGAGGGGCGTTGGCCAGTAAAGATCTTCTGTGGTGTCGCCATTGTTATTCGGGTCGGAGGTACTGCCAGTAAACCCGGTGTAATTGACACCATTGAGGCTGGTAATCCGCTTCACCAGGGAGATCGTCGGTGGTAGTGGCCTGACATCGGTGATAATCGTCTTCGAGGCGTTTCCAATGGAGGAGGTGACTGACACTGTATTGCTGAGGTCAGCCACCTGGGTCGCGGAGACCAACACCGTAACCAAAAACTGGGATGCAACCGGGTAGGGTGACGATCCAAAGGTCGCCCGAGTACAGTTGATGGTGCCATTGGTACCCACTGTGGGGGTGGTACAAGTCCATCCAGAAGGCGTTGAGATTGACTGAAATACCGTGCCCACGGGCAGGGGATCATTCACCACAACAGAATTAGCCGGGTTTGGCCCTCCATTGACAACCGTGATCGTATAGGTGAGGGAATTCCCGGCAGTTACGGGGTCGGGGGCAGCGGTTTTGTTGACGGAGAGTCCATTTGGCACGGAAGACGTGACGGTTGCGGTGGGGCTAGCGGCTCCCAACGTCGTTCCCTGGCCTAGGGTTTGTCCCTTAAAGGTTTCCTGCGCTTGGTTGATGATCTGGGTGTTATTGGGAACGTTGGTGTTAATCGTGACGCGAAACTTCACTGTGCTGGAGAACACCGGATTGGGGTTGACATTCAGTGTTCCCCCCGTGGTGGCATTGGCTCCGGTGCCAATGCGAAATCGGGTAAGGTTGTTGCCAGAGTCGAACTCCGCCTGGTCATCCCCGGTGGCATCGGTTTTACTCACCCCGTCAATGATCAAGCTTCCTGGCACATAAGTCGTGTAGGTCGGGATCGGGTCGGTGACGACATTTTGATTGGCTGGGTCGCCGTTGCCGTTGGCATCTTGATTGTTGGTGACCGTAACGGTGTATTCCAGAATATCCCCGATTTCGACATTCCCTCCATTCAAATCGACATAGCTCTTGCCTAAAAGCATGTTGGGGGCATAGAGCACAATGGCAGTTGTCACCACTCCAGGATTATAGGATTCCCCCCCCGTGGTCAGGGTGAGAGTGCCGCTGGTGGCACTGTTCGCGAGAATGCCATTGGCGTTGATAATGTCCGCATCAAAGCCCAGTTGGTTTACATAATTGGGATTCTTGGTCGTGACATAGGAACCGAGGTAGCTAATGGTGCTATTAAAAAAGTTATTGGCGGGGTTCAGGGCATCGGAGAGGTTTGTACTGTTGAGTCGAAATTGATCTCCCTGGTAAACACTGCCAGTAGGGCCATTATCTCCATCTAGGGCAAGTACCCCTAACCGGACATTGACTGAGCCAAACGGGGGGGGCAATAAATCCACTAATAGGGATATTTAAGGTTGTTGCGGCGTTGGCAATATTGAGAAACCCATCATAGACCGTGAGGTTTCTAGGGGGTTCTCCCGGTGCCCGGTAGGCAACCACCAGAGACCAGCCGCCAAAGTTATTGACAGTTGTTGGGAGGACTCTGACATCCCCAAGAAAGTAAGTTCCATTCCCTGCTGCTTGGACTTGGGTTGTGACATCTACAAAGCCCTCGTAACTATCTTGGTAGGTGTTCGTATATAAGCTCGTAGCCGTCAACGTTGAGTAGACACCCCCAGGTGGGCGAAACTTCACCTGATTTCGAGAGCCATTATTGGATGAACCCATCCAGTAAAGTCCGGCCCAGAGCACCGTTGCCCCCGAAGGTAGATTTAAATTGGCACTGCTGGAGTTCAGCGTCGTTGTATTGTCCCCATCAATGTCCACCATGGCTGCCAGATAGTCATTGTTCTGGGCATCTATGGAACCTGCTTGCGCTAAGGGGCAACTGACTTGCAATCCTGCACTTCCCCCAATCCCATCTAGCCCAAAAGCGGTGGTCGTACTTCCAACGTCCATTGTGAAAACTGATCGGGAACTCTGGTTGGTGACCGGAGACATGCCCTGGTTGGTAAAGACCACGTTGGTGGTGTTAGTAATGTCGGTGCCGTTTCCTGTCCCGCCGTTCACGGTGACTCGAAACCGCATTGAGGTGGATTGCCCCGCCGTGAGGGTACCCCCTGCGGCATTCGTGGCCCCAGTACCCAAAAAGAAACGCACCGTATTTGCAGGATTGCCAAAGCTTCCTTGATCATCAGTGTTCGTGTCTGTTTTGGCTCCGGCATTGGGGCCGGTGAGAATAACCAGGGAACCCGCTACATAGGTTGTATTCGTCGGTCGTACATTGGTGAGGGCTACCCCCGTCGCAGAGGCAGAGCCGTTGTTCGTGACCGTCAGGACATATTCGATGGTGTCACCCGTTGCGAGGTTGCCACCGTTGAGGTCGGTACCAGTAATGGCAATATCCACCATGGGGCAGGAGGAAACGGTGTTGCCAACGAAAATGATATTGCCAGTGTCATTGGTTTGATAGCGAATTGAGAAGGCAGTGTCGGCGGGGGCTGGTAGCCCATAGAAAACTGCTACCAGCCCAATCAGAAACGCGCCGAATAAAGATAGCCCTCGAATCAACCAGCGATGCTGTTGACGTTGACCATAGTTGGATTTCAAGTGGCGGCTAAGTGTTTTGGTTGAACGGGGCTGGGGGAACAACTTCATAGATGACTCGTTCTGTTAGGGCCTCTGGCTTGGGTCAGTTGCGTGGGGGAGCGATCGCACCACCACGGTGGGGGAAGGTTCGGAGGTACCGTACTTGGGATCGGTAGCGATCGCACTCAGGCGCATCCCCGCTGGCACTTGGGTGAGGGTGAAGCTAAATTGCCCCTGGGCATTACTGGTAGTGGTGGCAAGGGGTTGACTGAGTGTTCCATAGTTACCCCTGGTTTCCTCTACCCGATAGAGTTGGATCTGACAATCCGGATCAGCCTGCCCATCCACAATTACCTGCTGATTCAGTCGTAAAAATTCAGCAGCGAGGAAGCGGGGGGTCATTGACCGCACCATTGCCCGTCTCGCGGCGGCGGTTGGGGGAATTGCGAGGCGGGTTGGGGCCATCTCCCAGACGTAGGTAGGGGGGGGTCAATATTCTCTTGGGTGTTGAGGTCAATACTCAGCCCTGCCAACTGTGCAAAGCGATTGTCTTGAATCTGGTTGCGGCGACTCTGGGGGGGCAGCGGTGACCACCACCCCAGCGCCAGATTGATCCGTAATTTCGTTTGCCATCACCCGGTGATCGTTGCCCATCAGGTAAATGGCGGCGGTAGGGCCTTGTTTGCCATTGCCAGTGATCTGATTGTGGTGAATATCCACCGCTCCCACGGGCTTAAACAGATAGATGGCGCTGCCTGCATTTCCTCGAATTAAGTTCCCAGAGATCGCCGTATTTTGAATTTGACCTTCCAATCGAATCGCATCGGGCATCCCAGTGAAGCCATTGCCCTCGATCAGATTAGCGGAAATTTGCAAGTTTTCGGCTTCAGCCAGGGTGAAAATACCACTACTTTGATGGGCGGCAATGCGATTCCCTCGAATCTGGGTGCCCCGACCACGCGTAATCCAGACCCCAAAGGCAGAGGCAGGGTTGGGAGCTACGCCTGTGGGCGCGATCCCTAACCAGTTTTGTTCAATTACCACTCCTTCCGGGGGCAAGGTTTTTGAGGGGGGACGGTGTCGAGTCGGCAGGCGATCGCCAATCCAAATATCGGCAGGGGGCAGGGAGGCTGTCTCGCGATCGCGCCCCTGGAATCCATAGACGCTCAAGCCCCTGATGGTGACTCTGTCGGCCAAAATCGTCAGCCCTCGCAAAATCTGGGTTTGGGGAGTCGGGGCGATCGCCACGATGGGAGGGGGCAAGGAAGTGTCAGGGGTGATTCGGTCGGGGATTGACACTGACCGATAACCGAGCTGAGTGGTGCCATCCACTCTTAAACCAGGGGTAATCAGGGAGGGCAACTCACGGGTGAGGTAAATCGTTGTCTGTTCGGGGGGAAGGTTGAAGACAATCCGGGGGGGTACTATCCGGAATTTTTTCCACCAGTTGGCGTTCTTGAGGACTCAGACGCTCTAGGGGCAGACTGCCATCCATCAGTAGGAGGGCTTCCCGCAGGGTAAGCCCCGCATCTGGCTGCGCCTCGCCATCTTGAGCCAGAGTTACCGTCACTTGCAAGCCAGCGGGACTGGCTGCTGCACTGGGAGTCGGGATTACCAAAGTTGCCCCACTACCCAGAAGCCAAAGGCCGAGCAGACTCCATTGGCCGACGGGCGATCGCTGCCATGGATGAGGAGTGGAATCCGGATAGATCAAATTACTCATGGGCAAATCTAGGCATTTCTGAGGAAACGGGTTGCACCTGGGACGGTGTTGATGTCTCCGACGATTCTGGCGCCGGGGCAACACCGGGAGCTACCACCGCTGGTTGCGGTTGGGTACTTGCAGGAATGGGTTGATCCTGGGTTGCAGTCGGAACAGTTGTCGAGGTAGCCGGGGCGATCGCTGCGGGGGTAGGTGACCCCTGGGGCGGAGCGATGGGTTGACCGATAGGCGAAGTCGGAGTTTGGGTCGAGGTTGCTGTCGCAGCTGTGCCAGAAGCAGGCAGTGGTTTCGCGACGGGGGAAGCATTTTGACGACGGGGGCGCATCTTATCTAGTAGCCTAAAGCCTTCAAACAATTGATCCAGCTTCACGGTAAAGCCCACATAGAAGCCGCCCACCGAGCGATTGCCGCTGAAATCTCGGTCATTGGCATTGCCAAACCCATAGCCAACGGCGAGACGGAGGTTGGCGGTCAGATAATAACCCGCTTCCACCACCAAGCCTGTTTCACTGTAGTTTGCTGAGGGCTGATTGATCGATCTGGCTTCTGCCACCAGATCGATGCTGCGGTTGAGGCGATAGGTGACACGAAACTGAGACAGGGTGATGGCGCTGGAATTGGTAAAGTCAGAAGCTAAGTAGGACGTACTACTGCGGAGCGCCAACTTACCGTAAAGCTCCCAGCGCCAGTTGGGGGCATAGATCATCTCCACTGCAAGGGTTTGGTCGTTGTTACCCGTGCCACTCCCCAATAAAATTGTTGCGGGGATCGATGAGGGATTGACGCGAAACTCGTACCGCAACAGGGCATTGAATTTGTCGTTGTTTAAGGGGCGATAGGCCAGACCCAATTTCAGGTCAATAGTGCTTCCCAGCCCATTCAACTGCTGATTCGCTGCACTGGCCTGTTGATACTGCATCAACATTGTCAGGTTGTTGGTGATCTTACCCGCCACCCCCGCCGTAATCACGGTATTGCCACCTCCGCCTTGAGCCCAACGCTGCAAGCGGGCACTGGCTTTGAAGTTAGGGTTGTCCGTGTACTCCAGGCCAATACTGTAGCTTTCGCCGCCTTCAATCCCAAGACCGGAGGAACTCTGTCCCACGGCGTAGGGTTGGGCAAACTGTTGCCCTGCCCCCGTTAGGCTATAAATATCCGAGGCCACCCGCTCATAGGCAACATCCAGGGTCAGACCGGGGGCGAGCTTCCAACGCTGGTTTAACCCCAACATCCGTTGGGAGGTGATGCCATTCACCCCTCCTAGAATGGTGTAGCGAGAGGTCAGGGTCGTATCCGGCCCCAGCTTGTAGTCGCTGATGACTTCCAGATTGGTGAAGGAGTTACTGCCAAACTGCCCCCCGGAAATAAACTGCTGGCTCAGTCGCAACTTGATGCCGGGGTAGGCAAGCCAGTCCAGGGCCAGGATGGTGCGATTGGGATAGACCAAATCCTGATCGGCACTGAGATTTAGCTCATTCTGGGCCTGAAAGCTGATTTTACGGGTGATCGGGACAGTGATCCGGGTACGGAGTTGACTGGAATTACCACTCAGATCCTGGGATATGCGATCGACGCGATCGCGGTTAATGTAGTCCAATTCAATGCTGGCAGTGCCAATCCGTTGTTGCACCCCAACGCTAAAGGTGGTGAGGGAATTGTCCACCTGGCTCCCCGGTACGGCTTCTTGCCCTGGGTTAAAAAGATCTTGGTCATTGAACAGGGGTTGGGGGGCAATGCCAAAGTTGTTTTCCTGGTCAAACTGAAACCGCAGATTGGTGCGGGAACCGACTTGAGCAATCACCTGAGTCCCATAGCGAGTCTGACCCGGAACAAAACTAATCGTGGCGTTATTGGCAAACCCTGGATCGGCGGTGCGGTAGTAAGCCTGAATCTTAATATTGTCGTTAATGGAGCCATCAAACTCAAAGCGAAAGGCGGAACCACTGACGGGGCCAAGGTATTCCGAAGTATTGCTAGAGTGGGCATACTCCGCAATCAAGGTTCCCCGTGGCCCCAGGGAAATCAGGGTATCGGCTCCATAGAGTTCAAAGGTACGAACCCCCTGGTTTTCTTGGACGTAGGTGGCTCCAATCCAGCTTTCGTTGTTCAAATCCCGCGACAGATGATACCGTACTCGTCCCGCATAGATACTGGTGGTGCTGCCTTGACTGTCGAATTGGTAGGTGACAACAATTTGTCGCACCAGGACTGTGCCAGTATCACTCAGATCTGTGCGCAGAATCGGTCGCTTGAACAGCACCGTTCCCCGGTCGTAGTCAATGTCGTAGTCCAGACCTCGGGTCAACTGAGTTCGCTGCACAACGGTTCCGGGACGATCAAACTCCTGTAGTTCTAGAGACACCGATTCACTGCCGGGTAACACTAGTCGTTGGGAGAGGAAGTAAAACCCACTGGTGCCATCCGGGGCGATGGTATCCCGCTGAAACCCTTGGACATCATCCCCATAAAAGGCCGTGATCTGGAGATTGCCAAAGTTATAGTTGGCCTTAAAGCCGTGGAGTTGGCGAGAAGTGGCGGTGAAATACTGCGATCGCGTCGAGAATTCATCCGTGTTATAGTCACCCCACATGAAATAGTCTTGGTTGCGTTCGAATCGTAGGTAAACACTATCTTCCGATCGGGCAATCCGCTGACTCGTAGAGCTGTCCCCATAGGTTGAATAGGTGGCGCAGGCCGGGACATCCTGACTCAACCCCGTTCGCCCACTACAGTCCTGGTTAATGGTGCCATTACTGTTGTAGGCTCCCGTAAACAGCCAACCGCCAATGCTGCCCGTGGCAAACACCGCAGAGTTAACATCTAATTGCGAGCTATTGTCCCCATTCGCCGGCAGAAAATCCCGAAAACTGCCAAAAAAATTGTTCCCCCGGCCGCCATATCGAAAGTCCAGAACCCCCGTCAACAAGCTAGGCCGCAGTGCCGTTACAAACTCTAGGCGAGAATAGGCTTCTAGAGTGCCAGCAGACGCCCGAATCCGGACAATTTTTGCTTCCAGACCCGATTGCAGCGTGGCGGTAAACTGTCCCTGCTGGGTTTGAACTTGAAAACCGGGCTGATCTTTGTCGTAATCCACGCCAATGAAGGTGCCGGCGGAGGTGTTCAGGGTGACAATGGTATCTTGATTCGCCTGGTTCCCCTGAGTATCGAGTAACTTCCCCCGCACCGTTGCCGTCGATCTCCCATCAGCTGGAATCCGACTCTCTAGGGTCTCGACACTGATCCGGTCTGCCAACCCCCGCACCCGAACCGATACGGTCACCGGCTGACCTGCGGTGCCGCCTTCCGTTGCCTGAGCCTTGAGGATATTTTCTCCCGGCCCCAAAGAGACCCCATACCAGGTTTGGGTGACTAGGTTATTCGTGGCATCGGTTTCAGTGCGACCAATCAGGGAGGCATCCACGGCAATGCCGTTCACCCACAGTTGCACCTCACTGCCAACGGCAAATTGCACCGTGATCGTTGCTGCGGGGGCATCCAACACTGAGTGAGTCAGGGGACTGAGAATTCTCACCGCTCCGGGAGCCAGCGGTACTGTTAGGGGATGATCGGGGTTCCCCGCAGTGGGAGCGGTGTTTATCGGGGGTGGCAGAGGGGTACCAACCGGAACAGGAGCGGGAGCCACGGTGGCGGCAGGCACCATCGGTGGCGGTAAGGGCGTACCGATGGGAGTCGGGACAGCAGGGGTGACAACGGGGGGTAGGAGGTTCAATGGCAGGAGATCCTGGGGTTTCAGCTGCCACCTCCGGGGTGGTGACAGCAGCAGGTTGGCTCCCCTCTGGGGTGATGGGTGGTGTGGCGGACTCAGCCAGCACCTTGCCGGGAACAGCTAAGAGCGTTAGGGCCACCAGGTGAGTCAAGAGATGACGGCAGACCTTAAAACAGACGGTAAAGTAGTCCTCTAACCCTCCCTGCCGTTCCCTGCTCATTTGCCCCCCCCCTCCTGAGTGGCAGGGGTAACGGCAAAATTCATGCGTACCAGGCTCCCCGGAGAAAGTTTCACCAGCCGAGAGGGGCTGTTGCGCTCCTTGAAGAACAGATTGGGAGCCAGGTTGTAACCAGGGGTGCTGGTCAGATCGAGAATGCCGGTACGGTATCCGGGTAGCACATTCTGCACCGAGAACAGACCATTGATGTCGGTGGTGATCCGGTTGCCATCATCCATAAACACCACAGCATTGGGTACCCCTGCTTCCCCTGGTTGCTGTTCTCCATCAAAGTTTTTGTCCACAAACACCCGACCAATGATGGTGCCAGTGTCGGCAAGAATGCCGGGTCGGATCAGCAGCCGATAAATCGCAGGGCCATCTCGAACCGTTGTGCCGTTGATCGATCGCTGGGCTGCTACAACGGCTGAGTTCTGGCCTGTTCCCCGCAGAGCATCGGGGGTCAAAACCACGGCATAGGCAATGGTTAAACTTTGACCCGCTGGGAGGGTCACACCGGGAACCTCAAAGGTAATGGTGGAGCCACTGGTGCTGCTGGTGAGGGTGACTGGGGTGTCGCCCACCTGGCCGCGCACCGATCGCCCCAGAAAGTTCATCCCCAGGGGTAGAGTATCGGTGACCACTAGATTGTTCACATCTCCGGTGGAGAGGTTCTTCACCAGTAAGCGGTAGATGACGGTATCCCCTGGTTCTCCGGCAGCGCGATCGCTGGACTTGATAATTTGGAGCTCCTGGGCTTGACAGACCCCGACATCCAGATCCAACACTGCCAAGACCAGACCGACACTGGCAGCATTCGTAATGTCCAGGGTGGCAGTCACAGACGTACTGTTGTCGGTGGCGCTGATGGGTTTTCCATCCAAAGAAGTCGCCGTATAGGTGACGGTATCTCCCGAAACGGAGGTCACCTGCAACCGAATCCGCCGCTCTTCATAAACCGAGTCTGGGGGCGGATTAATTAACAGAATGTAGGTGCTGCCGGGATTGAGCTGCCCTTCCTGGGGACTGAGCAGGAAGTTGTAGGTGCCTTCATTGCCATTGGTGAGAAAAAAAGGATTGCTGTTTTGGGTGTTGGGTGACAGCCCCAGAGGCACAGAGTTGCCGGGGTTATCGGGTACTTCCGTGGCAACCAGGGGCACCCGACCAGCAATGTCCCCGGACAGTCCCGATGGATCGGTGGGGAAAAACAACCCCATGGAGAAACCCGTGTAGTCCGGCAAGGTTTCCCCGGCACAGCCTGTGATTTTCCCAAAGGGGTCAACGAGATTGGTTTCACTCCCGCCAGAGTTGGAGGCGGGAATCACGACCGTCTCTTCTGGAGTGGGAGTGGGAGTGGGAGTCGGGGTGGGAGTGGGAGTCGGGGTAGGGGTGGGAGTCGGGGTAGGAGTGGGAGTCGGGGTAGGAGTGGGAGTTACACAACTGGTCACCACATTGGTGCCCGTCTCAATGTCCGTGGAGCTGGCAGTCACTGGAGCGGTGGTGATATCCGTGATTGCCGCTGGCCCGGTGACCGTCACCTGAAAATGGTCGTTTTGGCTCTGAATCCCCAGGGTGATCGTTGCCCCATCCGTCAAGGCGGTACTCACCTGCACGGCGGCATTCATTTCAATTTTTACCCCCCGCTGGGATTTCCACTTCGCGCATCGCACTGGTGGCTGGGGAGGTGGAAGGTGCAGTCGGAGTAGCGCTGTTCGCCCCTTGGGGATTGGAACTTACCCCACTGCCCATGGGTACCAGCAGCTTGCTGGGGGTGTCATCGGCATTTTTGAGAATAAAACGGTAATAGAGGATTTGCCCTTGATATAGCGCGGTCTGAGTCTGCGATCGCCGCAGGCTATTCAGTTCCTCCCCCAGAGACTCCCAGGTTTGATCAATAATCTCGGCTTTGCCCGGTACGGCTTGGGTCATAGCCGCTAGCACCGCTGTAGCGGTCTCTGCCACGGTGGCTTGATCGGGAGCTGTCACCACCGCTGCATAGGCGCTGCGACTGGCGGTGTCCGCTTCCGCCTCCGTCAGATTCGCGGCTCTCAGGGTGGCCTTCGCCAGTTTGAAGATCAGCAGAGTGGCAATCCGCTCCCGTTTAGAGCCCTGGAATTTGTCCAACACCCCACCCTGGCGCGATTGCGTCAAGGTTTTGTCGATAGCCTCCGATGCCTGCTGAAGCGTTGCTTTCAGGCGCAGTCTTACGAGAACCTTGGCGATCGCCCGCACCATGCGGGTGGCCTCGACCTTGTTGACCCCCTGTTGGATCAGATCGGCGCGCAGGGAACCCAATACCGCCCCCAGCACCACCCGTCCCCTGCCGTCCCGCACCCCGCCTCGGGCAACATTCAGGATGCGTGCTGCGCGAGATCTCGTATTGTTGACCGACCGAGCCGTTGTCCCTTTAATTTCCTGTTGGCTGCTTGCTCCCTGGTTCCTGGCTGCCTGCGGGGTTTTTCCGCTCTGATCTAGGGTAAGGTTGCCCTCCTGGTAGCTGAAATCCGCTTGATTTTCTAAGGCAGTTCCTGCACAGGTGGTCTGGGAGGTTTGCGATCGCGCAGGTGCCAGCATCGGTAGCAATGTGCCACCGACTAGGGCGATCGCCAGCAGAAATCGACCCCCCCCTTTTGGCTATGTGAGGATGCCATTGCACAGGTGAATTCCCTTAAAACTGCTTAGCGCACGCGCACTTGATAAATCACTTTGGCGATCGCCTTGGAGGGAATTGCCTGACTCAGCTTCCAGCGCACATGGGTATAGGCATCGGCAGGGGCAGGGCGGGTTTCCATCCGACCATCGGCCAGTTTTACCTGCACCGTGGGCTTTTCGATAAAGCTCTTGCCTCCATCAATGCTGTAGGTAATCACAGCGCCGCCATTGGTAATCGCTGATGCCGAATTCAGGATATAAATGGTGGATTTGGGAATTGGCTGGGTAATCACCACATTGCTGGCGGCACGATTGCCCAGGTTGTTGGTACTGACGGTGTAGCGAACCACATCTCCAGGTTTTACCGCCGTGCGATCCCCAACGGGCTGCCACGTCACTTTTTCCTGTCCCTGGGCATCCTTTTCCAAAACGCGCTTTTCAGCCACTAGGGCCAGCTTCAGTTCTGGCTTGGCAGAGGCTGCTTGGGCGATCAAGACTTCAGCAGTGCTGGAGCTGAGCGCCAAAGCCGACAGATTGCCAACCTGAGTAGAGACCAAAAGCGTCAAGACTCCCAGGCCAGATAAACACAGATATTTCATTGTCATGTCCTCCAGTAGTAACCTTTACTGTTGCTTCCCTCGCTCACCCATCCGCCTAGAGACAACAGATATTGAAGTCAGGAGACACCCCCATCCAGGGATGCCCCCTGACTTGCCCGCTGGCCTAGTTCACCTTTCGTTGGAAGGTAAAGGTTCCAGTACTCCCTGGATTCACCGTGCCGGGGCTATTGACATATCGGGTCACGGTGGTTCCGGTTGCCGGGTCAGAAGTTCCCAACAACGTCGCACCGTTGAAGAACTGCAACGGAGTCACAGGGGACACCACCGTACCCAACTGGTGGGTTGTGAAGGCCGCCCAGTTATTGCTACCCGAAGCGCCATTTTCATTGATCACCAAACCACTGGCGGTGAGGCTGACGCTGCCCACCCCTGTGGCGGTGGCAATATTCGTGTAGGTAATCCGGTACTCGATGATATTGCCGGGAGCCGGGGTCTTAGCCGCAGTACTAAACGGTGCCTTGACCACCCGTGACGGATGGCCCACTTCCTTGAAGAATCCGGGATTCCTTCAGCAGGGTGACGTAGCCAGTGTAAAGCCGATCAATCTTAATGTTGAAGATTGGTTCTGCCGTTGCACCATCAAAGATGTTATCCGTGTCGCTGTCCACAAACGCTGCAATCGGAATCGGGAAGGGAGTTGTCTGGGACGTGCCTGCTGGCAGGTTCACCGTCACGGTGTAATCAATACTGGTCGGCCCGACAAACCCAGAGAACCGTACCGGACTGGCGGGGGGAGAAACCGTATCCCACGAACTCCCTGTCGCGTCCCAGGTATAGGTCGCAGACTGAGCCCCCAGGGTAATGGTGACCGTCGTACCGTTCGGCAATCCAGCATTCGTCCCAAAGGCTGTATTCGGATCGGTTTGATTGGCACCTGTCCCATCCGCCGCTGCATCTGCCAGGGAGGGGGTAATGGGGCGAATCACCACGTTATCCAGGGTGCTGGAGCCAGGGTTGCGCACCGTATTGTTAAACGTCACCGCAGCCGGATCGAAGGTTGCCTGACTGTTGGCTGGCATATCCGTCGAGGACTTGTTGACAAAGTCCGTTTGGTTGGTGTTGTCTGGCCCGGTTGCTGCGGGTTGCCCCCCAGGACCATTGAGAATGTTACCCGCTGGAGTCAACGTAAAGACGTTATCTTCCCCGTTTGGCCCCGTACCGGTGTTGTTGTTGTTGTTATCAACGCCATCGGCAGTAGGATTGGCAACCCCAGTCGTTGGTGTGCCCCCAGCTCCGGTGGGATCCGTGGTCGTTCCGTCAGCATTAAAGTTGTTGGGCTGTTGGTCACCGGATTCGTCATAGTTGACGACATTGCTCGTATCCCCTTGGGTTTCACCCACTGCCTGGGCAATGTTGGCAATCTGGCCACCCCCAGCAGTCACCCCCGAAGTCGTTACCCGGAACTGGAAACCATTGGCATTGGTGACCGTTGTGTCACCGGGAGCCATGGTTCCCGTAAAGAAGAAACCAACCCGTGTAATCGTTCCGCCCGGAACCGTGGTAGACCACTGGGCATTGATAGCTGAGGTTGTCGTCGCCGTCGTGGTGTAGATTCTGATCCAGCCAGCTGGCAATGCGGGGTTAAAGCTGGTATCCAGAGTGGTATTCGCTGGAATCGCATCGGAAACCAGGATCACCGGGGTACCTGCTGCCACCCCTCCAGCACCGGTAATGGCATTGGTGATTGCGGTTCCTTCCAAGGTTCCCGGCAGGAAGGAACTGTTGGGTGAGGTCTGCTGCACCCGCAAATCTAGGCGGTAGGTAATTAAGTCATCGGAGAAGGTCGCCGGAGTCCCCAGATTGGTATAGAGGGACTGGGTTTTCAACACTGTTGCCAAGGCGCGGGTGGTAATCGCGGAAGCTACGGTCGTCTGTTGGAAGGCACTGGCTTCCCGCTCATTATTGACGGGTGCACCGGCAGTATCGCCATTGGTGGTGCCGGAGTTATCCACCGTTCGGACTTCATCGGCGTTGGCTCCATCCGTGGCACTATCTTGGTTCTGAGTTCCGGCACTATTGTCATTGGCACCCGTGTTACCCAAGGTGACACTGATGACCGTCCCTGCCCCCAAGGACGGGATTCACCGTCACCGGGACGCGCACTTTCACCGTGACCCCCGGCTGCAAAGGAACCCGTAAACCCAGGAATCTGAGCTGCTACTGCACTCACAAAGGTGCTATCCGTCGTCAGGCCAGAGGCTGGCACATTCACTGGCGTGGTTAGCGTCACCCCATTGATGGCCGTAACCTGCATAGAGCCGGTCAACGTCGCGTTGGTAATGGTCGGGGAATTGGTAATAAAGAGGGTGGTGGGATCATTACCCACGTTGGTGATCAAGAAGTCGTAGTTGAGGACATCTCCGGGAATCACACTACCGCTGTTGACATCTGTAATCCCCGCCGGGACGTTGGTAACACCCGCAACTTCCGCCACCGTCACGGTCACCGTGTTTGACGTGGCATTAATATCAGTGCCCGGATTGTTTGGGTCTTGGTAGGTCGCTGTCGCCGTGTTGCTAATGGTGGTTCCGGCAGACGTGGAAGGAGCCGTTTGAGCCAGGATGGGCGCGGCGAGCTGGAAAGTGGTGCCGCCAACTAGCAGACTGGTCACAGCGAGTTTTCGACAATATCGACGGATCTGCTTACTTTTCATGGAATGCGGTCTACTCCTCAAAAGACATCAATACAAACGAATCACCGTAACCAACGCCGCCGAAACAATAGCCTTACTTGTTTCTCGATCCAACCGCCTGCTAGACAGGGATTTTTAACGACGCGACTCACTCCAGCCCCATAACGCTCTAGATGTATACACGCAAACTCTAGGGTGATATACCCAATAAAATTTTTGAGTCGCTACTGAGTCGCCACGCATCTCAGTATAAATCAGAAGAAAGTAAAAATACTGGTGTAATTTCCAGTATTTTTCCTGAACTAGCATTATTCTGCTTAATCACTGCAAGTTTATGTGTGGAATTTAAACAATGGGGAAGCCGTTACGTTCTAAACTAGAAAATATTCTACCGTGGATATAAAAGCCTTCAGTAAAGGTTGTATGAAGATTTGATGGTGTTTTACTAGGGAATTTCTTGAGAATGCAGCACTCTAAAATTGTTGATTGTTGCAAAAAATATTGAAATTTATTTCAATATCCTGCAAAGTATCGATCTTAGTTTTTTTATACTATTATTTCTGTTTCTACAGTATATATGTTTAAATCTATCAGTTACAGGAACATTATCGCCAGATGTTGATCTCTTGTTTGCGTGATTACACTGATTGTACTTCTAGTTGCTTGGGGGAGTGAACAAGGGTGCGTGGTGAGGGCGATCGCAGGAGCAGCAATAGGTAAATTCCATTGAAGTGGGGGCACGTCAGTCAGCTAACACGTCAGTGCAGCGGACGGTCGGAAGCTGCTAGTGCTGAGTTCAAGGTGCTCCTCAGCGGGGAACACTGCTTTGGTCTTAATCACCTTGCAGTGAGCGGTTGAGTGACTCAATGGCGTTGGTGGTGTAGATGACTTTGCGAATATCCATCGGATAGTCAAAGATGGGGATGATGTTGTCCCAATTTGGATACACCTCATCGAGGGGCGCACCTGCCAAGCTTTCACCTCGTCGCTGACGGTATCGGTCACTTCGCTGATCAACGAGGGTGAGATGTGCACGCCATAGAGTTCTTCCAGTTGGTCGCTGATGTCTCGCGTACTCAAGCCCCGCGCATACAGCACCAAAATCTTTTCATCTCCGCGGCTGGTCTCTTGTTTCTTCCGTGCCATGATGCGGTCTCCTGAATGATTGGGATTTTAGACCGCTTACACAAAATTCTGATCAGTCTCTGGTCAGCGGGGCGCTGATTTTGGTGGCGATCGTGGTGGTTGGTGGCACTATTTTTAATCCATCTCTGTTTGAGGAATTGGTCAAGGTGTCGCTGAGTATGGCGGTAGCAGTTGTGCCCGAGGGCTTGACGGCAGTGATTACCGTCACTCTAGCCCTGGGCACCCAGCGGATGGTGAAGCGAAATGCCCTGAAGTGCCATCATCTTCATCAGGATTGAAGCAGAAAAGCTGTTTATCCGTTGGTTCTTCAGCCGTCGCCCTGACCAAGGTGTTGCCTAATTGGTTCATGCGCTTTTAAAATGGCGTCGGTTCAGACTCCACCGACTGAAGGGTGCTGGCAATTTTACCCAGTCACGGCGATCAGCATTAACAGCATGATGTTTTTGAACTGATCCCAAAGAATTTCCAGGGGTCTACGCCCTCCTTCTTCCTGCAACTCATTTGGGATTAGTGCTGAAGCTTTTCAGTCACTTGGTTGGTGGTTAAGCCACAACTGCGATCGCTCTGGAGGGTCTGCACAGCCTGATCAGATTTGAAGCTGGCACTCCAACCGCAGGGGCAGATACAACGTCCGGTACAGAAGCCATAAGTTTACTTTTTTGAAATGCTGTAACTCATTATATAGCGTTTCTCTGTCAAGTACGGTATACTCCCAGTCCTGAAGCTTTTGCAAGTCAGGAATTGACTGTACTTTACCAGCTCAATAGCTGCTATAGCACTAAATTTTAGTGTTTGAATGTGCTAGTGAACTACCCCGCCGCTTGCAGCCGGGGTATCAGATCCAAGCAATAAGGTCTGAAGTTCCATGAATTTAACCTCCAAAAAAACAAGAATTGATCATCGACTGGGATGGGTTTGATAACCCACTGTCAGCACTTTACTTACAGCTAATCCCAGGGCAAAATACCACCTCACACCACAAATCTCACCTTACACCATCGTTAATTAGCCAGCGAGTCAGCGAATCTTGAGGAGACAGGTTTAAACTGTAGCTTTGCTGCTTAGTAAGTCTTTGGCAATCAACGCTTTTGACCGTTAAGAATCAAAGCGATGCAGCCCATGGCGCTTACTACACAATGGGACAGGAACACAGAAAATAAGCAGATTAAACTACATCTATCCTGGCAAGGAGGTAACAACAGACTCACTATATAGTGTTTCTCTGTCAAGTGCGGTACATTTCCAGTCTAAAGCTTTTGCCAGTCAAGATTTGACTGTCCTTTGCTAACCTAATAAATGATCCTCTAGCGAGCTGGCATAACTGCCTCTAGAACGCTATCCGGGGGTAACGGTTTAGTCATAGAGAGCTATTTTTTCGGCTTGCTTGCCTGTCCATTTTTGCCAACGAGCGATCGCCTGATCAACCCGCTGAAGATTCTCATCCCCGGTAAAGCAAACCCGGCCCATTTTTTCGCAGGCAATCAACACTTCTCCGTGCCCGATTTCAGAGTGAATGACAAAATTACCTGGTTGGGTGTATAGGCTAATTAAATAGGCGACAAGGCTTTCAATGCCTTCGATTTCTAAAGGTTGGTCAGATTTGACTAGGGGATAGCGGGAAAAAATTGCTAAGTAGATACCCCTAAGTAAGATTTCAAACTGAAAGGGCATCCGGTGGCGAGTGCAAAACTGATGCACCTGTCCTTCGGGGCAAAGCACTGCCAACACTTGGGCTTTATCAATCAAGTAGTCATGATGCCAATCAGCAACCGAAGTCGCGATCGCTAAGGCAGCATCGGAGGGTAAGCGATCAATAAATGCCTGACTGGTCAGATTACCGCAATGAATTAAATGTCTACCCAGCAGCCAATCTTGCCCAGCTTGACTGCTAGGTGAAGGTTCAGCTTGTTCAATGGTGCGATCTTCTTGGCGTTGTGTGCGTTTGGCCGCCTGCTTGGCCTGCCGCTCGGCAGTGGTATGGTAGAGCGCTATCAACTGTAACTCGGTTTGCTGCTGCTGAGTCTCAGCAGTTTGCTGCTCACCTGCAACCAAAGTTTGTTCCACCATCGCTTTTTGAGCCGGTTTGCCGGCCCTGGCAATTTTCAACAAAGCAGTTGGGCTTTTGGCAATCGGTGTCCCCTTGATCTTGGCTTTGACCTCTGGGGTAATATCTCTGGCAATCTGCTTCCCCTGTTGAAATGTGCGATCGGTGTAACCTGCCTCCTTCGCTAACTCCAGGGTGGTTCTGATGGGTGGCGAAACCGTTTCACCACCTCTGCGTTTGCGGGTGTACTGATTATCTCCGGCCTTGGCCCTCAGCCCCATGCGTTCCAAAATCTGATCGCGTTCCAGCCACAACTCAGATCGCTCTAGGGCTTCTAACTCGTTGCGGATCAGGTTTTCATCAATTTCTGCCAGGCGGGCTTGGTCTTGGTTATGATAGTCAACAATCTTGCATTCAATTTCAGTAAACCCCAGTAGTTTGCAGGCCGTGAGTCGATGCAGTCCTGCCACCAAGTTCAAGTGCTGATCGAGTGTAACTGGGTTCAACAGCCCATTTGCTTTAATGGATTCCATTAATTCCATCACTTTTTGATCTTTGAGGGGGTCGTCTATTCAGCCCAATCCAAACCTTGTCAATCGATACGAGCACCATAGCAATTGTTTTTTTGCTTTATTTTTAGAGGCCTTTATCTTTAGAGGCTATAAACAGCGCTCAGTTGTCTAATTTTTGAGCTTGTGTAATTTGGAAAGCCTAGCACATTATATATATAGCATTACAAGATTTAATGCTAGCACCTATAGTCAAGATGGCAAACGGTTAAAACTCAGTGAGGGTAACAATCATATTTTTTGCGAGGCATCGAAAATTGGCTAACAAAGACCTAACGCGATCTCCCTCACGCCAGAAACTTCGTGTTCAAGATGTTCCAGGTAAGGACTGAGGCAGTATAATCGCTTCAGGTTTCAGATCAACCCTGATTTTTTGCTCGTCAACTGGGCTTACAAGTATCTTCTTCAAATGGCTCTCCCGTTAATATGGTGATTTTTTCTAATCAGAGAAGCAAGCTAATAGCCTTTCCCGAAAATTGTTGAAATTCACAAAGCCATAAGCTTGCCGTTTAATCAACTTAATGTGATTATTGATTCCTTCCATTTCTCCGCTCGTCATTCGATTCCGAAAATAATTGCTAATCCCATCTAAATGGTTGCGAATTGTTGTAATCACTTCACTGTAAACTTCGCGGGCTTTGCCTAACCACTCTTGGAACTGATACTTCCCCTCCTCAACCGTCAATGACTGCTCATAAATAGCACGAAATTCTTCTTTCCATTCATAGGCTTTTGCTAATCGTTTTTCTCTAGACAGATGCTGTTCTAACTTTGACTTTTCTTCATCCGTTAAATCCTTGTCATTCTTCAATAAAATCAACTTGCTCCCTCGGTCAAATACACCTGATTGTCTGCTGATTTTATTTAACTCTTCATTCACTACTTTCATGACATGAAAACGGTCAATCACAAGCACAGCATTTGGAAACACTTTTTCAATCACTTATAGACTCCTCATATCGTCGGGTATACTGCCGTCCTTTATCCAGCCATGTCAAGGCTTCAGTGAAATAACGCTGGCAGTCATGGCAATAAAACTGACGACGCGGAACTTTTTAAATAATTAGCTTGACCGAAAATTGATAAATCTAGAATCAAAATTGGACGGTCTTGATGCAGTTCTGAACTCAATTTATTACAGCATGGACAGCTCGCTTCCTGATTTAACAGGCACAACTTTAAGTACGCTTCATTGTCTTGTTGAGTGCAACTTTCAACCGTAACGTACTGAGCCTGAATATCACGGCTGGTCATGCCCCGCGCATACAGCGACAGAATCTTGTCATCAAAGCCATTCAAGCGAGTCTGCCCTTTGGGGATCAACTGTGGCTCAAACGCATCCTTCCGGTCACGCGGTATCCCCATCTCCGCTTCGCCGAACTCCCCTTTATTGATGCCATGCAGCTTAAGCAGATTCATCAATTGCTCAGGTAACGTGCTCAGCTAAAGTAATGACTGGAGCTTTCGGTATAGGGCACTCATCCATGAAACCGCTGCAAAGGCGACATTATTTCCTTGTTCTCATCAGTTTTCTGCTCGGTCTGGTACTGGTACTGGCCGCTCCCAGTTTGGCACTCCAGGCTCAAATTCTTCCTAGTTCCCCCCAACTGGGAGATACCCTGTCGGTCACCCTGCCAGCAGCTGATATGGCCAGTGGTAAGCCGATGGTGAGAATGGGCAAGCAGACCTATGCTATGTTCCCCTCAGTGAGCGGTTGGCGGGCGCTGATTCCCACAACTCCCCTGGATATGCCAGGGATGAAATCGATTCAGGTGATGGGTGAAGGGCAGGTGCAAACTCTTGCCGTCAAGTTACGCGATCGCAGTTTTCCGGTACAACGGATCTGGCTACCCCCAGGCAAAGACGATCTGGGGAGCGACTTTGAATTTGATCGGGTGGATGCGTTCAAAAAGCTAGTGACCCCAGAGAAGTACTGGCAGGGAGTGTTTTTTGCGACCGAATTCTGGGCCAATTACCAGTGGCTATGGGGTACGTCGCTACTATAATGGTGTCTTCGCCAAGGATTACTACCATCGCGGTGTGGATTATGCAGGTGGCTACGGCTCCCCGGTGATTGCCCCAGCTGCTGGGCGCGTCGCCTTGGTAGGGCGCGTTGCTCAAGGGTTTGAACTCCACGGCAATACCATAGGACTGGATCATGGTCAGGGAGTCGCCAGTATTTTCCTCCATCTCAGCCGCATTGATGTCAAAGAAGGGCAAATGGTGAAAGCAGGGCAGGTTCTTGGTGCCATAGGTTCCACGGGGGCAGCAACAGGGCCACACTTACACTGGGGACTCTATGTCCAGGGTCTGTCGATTGATCCGGTGCCTTGGCGTACCCAAGGATTTGAGTAATTGTAAACATTCCCCATTGACTCCAGACTAAATTCAGGCACAATCAACACAGTGATGTACTAGGGTGGTAATGAACAAGAAGGTGTCGGCATGAGTATCGAAAAGATCGTAAACCAGGCATTACAAGACGGCTATCTCACCCCTGCCATGGAGGCAGAGGTCGGTCGGATCTGTGACACAGCTTCCGAGCTGTCGGTTGAAGAGTATATGGCCCTGGATCGCCTGATGGGAGCCTTGCTCACGGGTGAAGTGGTGGCAGTTCCTCGCAAGCAATTTATTAATGTCATGGAAGAGTTAGTGCTGACAGAAGCGATCGCCCGTGTTGCAGAAATTGAAGCCACCACAGACAAAGCCCTTGATTTGGGGGATGTCGCCGCCTATGCCCTCAATCGCCTACCGCCCTTGTATGCCACCACGGAAGAGGGCGCTCACTACCAACGAGACCGGGCTAAGGAGGAACTTCACAGCATCATTGCCCTACAGGTGGATGAAGCGATTCTTCACAACTTAAATCGCCCCGAATTTTTCCCGGAGCGCCAAGTGTTAGGTAAAAGCGCGGCTAAAGGTGAAGTGCTCTCCCAGGTGAGTAACCTGCTCCAAGCCTATGCACCGACCTTTGAACCCCCCACCGCTGGCCCCGACTAACCTTGCTTGAACCGGGTTGAGCTTAGGGCAGTTGCCCTTGCCAAGGTTGTCAGTGCTGGCTTAGCAATTAGTGAGAACAGCTGGCTGCTGAAGTACCTGGTTGAGTTTGCCACTTCGGTAGCCTTCTAAGTCAAGGGTTACATAGACAAATCCGTAGCTTTGAAATGTCGAGACTAACTCGGGTAGGTTGGTGTGGAGAATAAAGTCTGGAATGCTATCCCTCGGCAACTCAATGCGAGCGGTGACGTTTTCGGAACGGACCCGCAGGTTTTGATACCCCAGTTGTCGCAGATAACGTTCTGCCCGCCCCACCCGTTGTAATTTCTCCAGGGTGATAGCCTCCCCGTAGGGAAACCGAGAACTCAAGCAGGGTTGGGCGGGTTTGTTCCACCAGGGGAGTCCCAGAAAGCGGGCCATTTCCCGCACCTCTAGCTTACTGGCACCTACCTCCGCTAAGGGCGATCGCACCCCCCGTTCTTGAGCCGCTTGAATCCCCGGTCGATAGTCTAGCAAATCATCTGCGTTCAACCCATCGACGACATAGGGGAAGCCAAGGGTTTGTGCCAAGGGTCTCAGGGTGTCGTGGAGTTCACTTTTGCAGAAATAGCAGCGATTGATCGGATTACTGGCATAATTGCTGTTTGCCAGTTCATGGGTTTGGACAATCTGATGGGCAATGCCGAGGGTCGCCGCTTGAATACAGGCTTCTTCCAAATCTTCCGGCAATAGGGCAGGGGAGTTGGCCGTCACTGCCAAGGCGCGATCGCCCAAGACATCAACAGCAATTTTGGCGACTAGAGTACTATCAATGCCCCCTGAGTAAGCCACCAACGCCTGTCCGATCTCCGCGAACAGGGTGCGGAGTCGTTCTAGTTTTTGCGCCACCATGGTTGTTACGGTTATGGTTAGGTTCACGAACTATAGCTTGCCTATCGACGGGGAATCGTGATTCTAGCTTAACGAATTTTGGGCGGTCACCCAGTTCGTTACCCTGGCCGCTAGGGATTCCAGCACTGTAATAACCCCCTTTAAACGGGTGATCCCTCAACTCAAGGTTGACAGCGTCCCAGGTTAGGTTAAGCGGGTCAGTTGCACCCGGTATCGATCTTTCTTGGTGACGGTCACCTCTCCTACTTCCAGGCGGCCCTTTCCCCGGATAGCAACTAAATCTCCTGACTTTAGTTGATAGCTGGCTTCTGTGACTTCCTTCCAGTTGACCCGAACATCTTGACCGTGAATCATATCCACCATTTTGCTGCGGGAGACACCAAACCCAGCAGAGGCGATCGCATCTAACCGCATCGAAGCTTCCACGGTTGTCATCTCTTTTTGCTTAGGGACTCGCACCTTGAGTTCGGTGGGAGCAATGGCGCGAGTTTTGACGGGCACCGAGCGCACCTGGGTCAGGTGCAGAGCCAAAAAATCCTCCAGTTCCGGCACCACCAAGACCTGTGCTCCCCGTTCTCCCTGAACCAAAACATCCCCTACCTTCTCACGGACAATCCCAGTACCGAGAATCGAACCCAAAAAATCGCGGTGACTAGCGGCATCAAACAAAAAATTCCCGGCAATCTCTAAAACGGAGATCGGAACCATCAACAGCGTCGGATCAAGCTCGGCCCGAGCGATCGCCAGCCGCTGACGTTCAGCTTGGGGGTAACCGCCCGAGGCCAGTTGCTGGATTTCGGTCAGACGACTTAACACCTGGGTCACTTCCGCTAGTTCCGGTGGCGAGAGAAAATCAGTGACCATCACCTCCCAGGTTTTGATCGCTTGTTCTGCCTGGTCGATAATCCGGGCTAGACACCCACGATTTTCCACACCCTTCAATAACGTCTCTCTAGGCAACATTAATTTTTCGTCATTCCACAACTGCATTGATGAATCATCGGCAAGCAGAAATCAGCAGTTTTTACCGCCCTGCTGACAGGGTTACCCTTTTACCTGAAGTTTAGACTAAACGCAGATAGGAGCGATCGCCATTGGTCACGCTGGGATTTCAGCTGGCTAGGATACAAAACTATCCTTACTGGGCATCCCTCCGGGGCGATCGCAGGGTTTTGTCTCCCAGAACTCCTTGCTACAGCTGGCTTCAGCCATGACATCGCCCATTGGGGACTCGCAACCCTGACTGCCTGACAGAAGTAGGTGAAAGGTCATAGCATAGGGCAGATGGAGATGCAACAAAGCGCAAAGCGGGGAGTGGCGGCGGGGGTTAGGCAATCAGCGGGTGCGAGTGAGCCAGCTGTATATGCCCCTGGTGATAGCGGCATTAAGCGGATAATCACCCCTGGCTTTTTTCTTGTCTAACATAATTAGCTGACAATGTACTAAAGTGAATCTAAAAATTAGCGCCATTAGCAGCTCATAAGAGAGTGAGCTATGACTACCTTCACTGTTCCTTGCCCTGCTGAAGTTTCCTATGCAACCACAGCCCCCTCAACCCTACCAACCCGTTCCAGGAAAATGCTCTGGCAACCTATGGCTAGGACTGGCGACGATCCCCGTGTTAACAGGTCTTTGCATCAGTCGAACCCTGATGACGCTGGTGCAGGAAATGGGCCAAGGGAGTGAAGAGATCTTTCGGGGCGATCGCCTGCCATCTCTCAATTTTCCAATTCATGGTTCCACAGCTATGAAGTCGGATCAAGTGTCTGTTTAAGGGGAACATTCCCTCGCAGCAGCACCAACGACAATAGAATTTCACCCTAAAATTATTGAGTATCTTCGCTGGGCGAGAAAACACTCTATGAGTTCTACACTTCCCTGGTTAAATGATGGCTTTGAACCCAATACCATCGATGCCTCAGGAACAAGCCTGGATACTAGCAGTATCCAGGAAGTCAAGCATGGCTCAACGACAGAGGGGTTTTTGCGCTATCGCCTCAGGGTAGTTGAGGATTTGTGGGAACGGGTGCTGAAGCAGGAGTGTGGTCAGGAGTTGGTTGACTTGTTAAAACAACTCCGGGAACTTTGTTCACCCGAAGGTCAGGCCGCGGATTTCCCTGAAGCAGAGGTACTGCAACTGGTTGAAAAGCTGGATTTGAATGAAGCCATTCGAGCTGCTCGTGCCTTTGCTCTCTACTTCCAGTTGATTAATATTGTTGAACAGCATTACGAGCAGCGAGAGCAGCAGCAATATCGTTCTGCCCAATCAGCCCCTGAGCCTCCCTTCAAACACGCCCGTCACCCTGGAGCCTACAGCGAGATCATGGGATCGCGTCCAGAAGCGGAACTGTTGGAGAAGAGTTTGCAAGAAACAGACGCTCCTCGGCGGGATTTAGGAACCTTTCACTGGCTGTTTCCCCAACTCCAGAACTTGAATGTGCCCCCAGGCCAGATTCAGCACTTGCTGGACAATTTAGATGTCCGACTGGTGTTTACTGCTCACCCGACGGAAATTGTCCGCCACACCATTCGGGATAAGCAACGACGGTTGGCTGGCGTGCTGCGAGATCTCGATCAGGTAGAAGAAGGACGGGAGGAGACCGTCAACTTCGGTTCCTCCTGGGAAGTAGAAGCCTTGATGGGACGTCTAACCGAAGAAATTCGACTGTGGTGGCGCACGGATGAGTTACATCAGTTTAAGCCAACGGTCTTAGATGAGGTGGATTACACGCTGCACTACTTTAAAGAAGTGCTGTTTGATGCGATTCCTCATCTTCATCAACGGCTCCATCGCGCCTTAAAAACCTCGTTCCCCAAGCTGAATCCCCCCCGGTATAACTTCTGCAACTTCGGTTCCTGGGTTGGTTCAGACCGAGATGGCAATCCTTCTGTTATTCCCCAAGTCACCTGGGAAACCGCCTGTTATCAGCGCAGCCTCGTGCTCGAAAAGTATATTCAGTCCGTGAACCGTCTCACCAACTTGCTGAGTCTGTCATTACACTGGAGCGATGTGTTACCCGATCTACTGGAGTCTTTGGAACAGGATCAGTTACAGCTTCCGGAGATCTATAACCAGTTTTCCATTCGCTATCGGCAAGAACCCTATCGGCTGAAGTTGATGTATGTCTTGAAGCGGCTGGAAAATACCCGCGATCGCAACAACCGAGTCAAGCATGGTGATTGTCTACAACTGCACATTTCCGAAGCGGATGTGACGAATATCTACCGCTCTGGCCACGACTTCCTAGCGGAGTTACGGCTGATTCAGCGCAACCTTACGGAAACAGGGTTGACCTGTCGCGATCTGGAGCAATTGATTTGTCAGGTAGAAATCTACGGGTTTCATTTAGCGCAACTGGATATCCGCCAGGAGAGCTCTCGTCATAGTGAAGCCCTCAACGAAATTGCCGCCTATTTAGAGATTCTCCCCAAATCCTACAATCAGCTCAGTGAACATGAGCGATCGCTGTGGTTGTCCACGGAATTGCAAACGCGCCGTCCCTTGATCCCAGGCGAGTTACCTTTTTCGGAACCGACCTGTGAGATTATCGAAACCTTTCGGATGCTGCGGCGGCTGCAACAAGAATTTGGGGTTGACATTTGCCACACCTATATTATCAGCATGAGTCACGAGGTCAGTGATCTCCTGGAAGTGTTGCTCTTAGCAAAGGAAGCCGGGTTATACGACCCGGCCACAGGCTGCGGCAGTCTGCAAGTGGTGCCTCTCTTTGAAACGGTGGAGGATCTCCGCCATGCCCCCTCCGTCATGCGCTTTTTGTTTGAGCTGCCCCTCTATCGCGCCTTTTTACAAGGGGGTACCGCTACTCCCCCAGCTGCAGTGGCGCTGCAAGAAGTGATGTTGGGCTATTCCGATAGCAACAAGGACTCAGGATTTCTCAGTAGTAACTGGGAAATCCATAAGGCCCAGAAATCCTTACAACGAATTGCCCGAGCATTTGGCATTGAACTCTGTATCTTTCACGGACGCGGTGGTTCCGTCGGTCGGGGGGGCGGGCCTGCCCATGCAGCCATTCTGGCCCAACCCAGCCATACCATTGATGGCCGGATTAAAATCACCGAGCAGGGAGAGGTGCTGGCTTCCAAATATTCCTTGTTTGAACTAGCACTCTATAACCTAGAAAACATTACGGCGGCGGTCATTCAGGCAAGCCTTCTGGGGATTGGATTTGATGATATCCAGCCCTGGAATGAAATTATGGAAGAGTTGTCCATGCGATCGCGGGCTCACTATCGCAAGTTAATTTACGAACAACCTGATTTTGTAGATTTCTTCCATTCCGTCACCCCCATTGAAGAAATCAGTCAATTACAAATTAGTTCTCGGCCTTCCCGTCGGGGAGGTCGAAAGGAACTAGTGAATCTGCGAGCCATCCCCTGGGTCTTTAGTTGGACACAGAGCCGCTTCTTACTCCCTGCTTGGTATGGCGTGGGAACCGCACTGCAAGAATTTTTGGACGAAGCCCCGGAAGAACATCTGAAGTTGTTCCGCTATTTTTACTACAAGTGGCCTTTCTTTAAGATGGTGATCTCGAAGGTAGAGATGACCCTGGCAAAAGTGGATCTCCAGATTGCCCAGCATTATGTGCGCGAACTCTCTTTGCCCGAGGATCAGGAGCGTTTTATTAGCCTCTTTGAGCAGATTGCCCAGGAGTATCATCTCGCCCGTAACCTGGTGCTGAACATCACGGGGCACAAACGTTTGTTAGATGGCGACCCCGAACTTCAGCGTTCGGTGCAACTGCGCAACGGTACGATCGTGCCTCTAGGCTTTATTCAGGTGTCGTTACTGAAGCGACTGCGACAACATGCCAGTCAGGCTAGCTCCGGTACCATTCGCTCCCGCTATAGTAAGGGGGAGTTATTGCGGGGTGCCTTGCTGACCATCAACGGGATTGCCGCAGGGATGCGGAATACGGGTTAGCTACTAGGCGGGGTGGGATTCGTTCGCTGTGAAATGGGTTTGCAATCCTATAAGCAGCGGGGGAGACGCTAGGGTAACTCCCTAGAAATCTCTAACTGACTTGATGATGAAGGTGCAAGTCCTTGCTTTAGGTGCGAGTTCGATGCTCGCTACCCGCTTTCTCACAAGATCAAATCTGCCTAGAGTCTTCAACTAGGGCGGTTTAGTTGCTCGTTAATCAGGCATTCCACTTGATGATATTCCGCCCTCAGTTGCTCAATTGTCTCCTGCGATCTGACAAAGGTGTGGTTACGGCCACTGATTTCAAGGGCTGCACATTGCCCTGCCAAAATGGTTGCCCCAATGGCGGCGCTGGTGGACTTCAATTTGTGAGCGGTTTGCCACAATAACTCAGCATCTCCCTGGGCGATCGCCTGTTGGATCAGCTGAATCATCGGCGGTACTTCAACGAGAAAGCAATCAAAGATTTCCCGCAGAAACTCCCCATCGTCCCCTGACATTTCCCGCAGATCGGCGAGAACTTTTAGATTCAATGTCGGACTTTGGGAGTCAATACGGGCAGTCCCCGACTCCTCGATTTTCGGTTTTACTTCCCGTGACTGGTATCGCCGCAGAACCTGATCTAAGTCCTCAATACGGACGGGTTTACTAATGTAATCGTCCATACCCGCTGCTAAACAGCGTTCGCGATCGCCCTTCATGGCATTGGCCGTCATGGCAATAATCCAAGGACGGGAGGGTGCTGCCCATTGCTGATGAATTTGCTCAGTTGCTTCTAAGCCATCCATCTCAGGCATTTGCACATCCATTAAAATCAGGTCGTAGGGTTGACGATGTAACGACTCCAAAACCTCCAAGCCATTGGCTGCCACATCGGCGCGACACCCAAGACGTTGGAGCATCAGCAATCCCAGCTTTTGGTTGACCGCATTGTCTTCAGCCAATAGCACTCTTAAGGACAATGGTTCCGGCATTAAGGACTGCAAAGATGGCTGAAAGCTAGATTCGGCCTCCAGGCTGATCTCGCAACTATGTAAGGCTCGGCTCAAGGTACTCATGAGTTGCGCTTGCTTCACAGGTTTCAGCAGATAGGCTGAGGCTTTTACTTGGTCTAGAACCTGACGATGTTGTTGCCCCAGGGAAATCAACATCACAATGGGTAAGTTTTGACCCTTGGGATGCTGGCGCAGGGCTGTGACTAAAGCTGCGCCCTCAATGTCAGGCATCAGCATCTCCACAATTGACAGGTCAAAATCAGGCTGCTGACTCAGCTGTTCCAGGGCTTCTGTGCCGGAGTGAACGGATTGAGGGAACATTCCCCAGGATTGAGTTTGTAGCGTCAGAATCTGGCAATTTGTGGTGTTGGCATCCACAATCAGCAACCGTTTACCCGCTAGTTCCAGGGGAGGAATGACGCTCTCCGAGGTATCTGGATCGGGGGTAGCATGGGTCAAAATGGTGAACCAGAAGGTTGATCCCTGCCCAACCTGGCTCTCAACGCCAATGGTTCCCTGCATCATTTCACAGAGATGCTTACTGATCGCGAGTCCTAACCCAGTCCCGCCATACTTTCGTGTAATGGAGGAGTCAACCTGGCTAAAGGATTGGAACAACCGCTGCAGGCGATCGCGGGGACCAATCCCCGTATCCTTGACCGCAAAGCGCAGTTGCAATGGAGAGCTGGCCCTGGGGTTGGGGCTGGCAATGCTTCAGCCAGACCTAGCTGATGGTCAGGGATTTCCTGA
>NZ_JJML01000006.1 GCF_000775285.1 Neosynechococcus sphagnicola sy1
TATCTGGGGGGAGGGAGGGAGAAGGCTGGTGTCCTTCGGGGGCACATGGGTGAGGGGGAGGGGAGAGGCTGTAACCAGGGCCGAGGGAGGGGGAGGGGAGGAGAAGCTGCTAGGCTTTTTAGCAACCATCAAAATCGCAGCAATGCGTTGCTTTGCAGCATCTAGGGTTTCTTGCTGCTGATGGAGCCACTGCTGGAGATCAGAGGGTTCGGTCTGGCTAATCCCTAACAGTAAATCGACGCCCTGGAGTAACTGATCAATGTCATCCGCGTCCAGCATCACCTTCTGATTCTGGGCAGCGACAAAGCAATCTTCCATCACATGGGCCAGATGGACGGCGGCATCAATGGAGACAACCCTTGCTGCTCCTTTGATCGAGTGAGCAGCCCGCATCAGCGACTCCAATGCTTGGGGGGAGTGGGTCTGAGCTTCTAAGGCTAGCAGCCCTGTGTTCAAAATATTGGCCTGGGCTTCCACCTCTAGGCGGAATAGGTCTAGCATCGACGTATCCCCAAGACTGGCAGGCTCTTCAGGGGTGGCCTCGGCAATCTCCCTGGGGGCTGATTCCGGGACGGCTAGGGGCAGGGATGCGATCGCGATCTCTAGGGGGAGTTCAGGGGGTGAGGGTCGCTGGCCGGGATGTAAATCATGGGCGATCGCTTCTAGGGTCGAGGCGATCTCTGGTTGGTTTGCTGCCAACCAGTCGGGCAGTTCCGTCTCTTCAACCTGGCTGATCTGGTGCAACCAATCCAAGCCTCGCCACAGCGTTGCAAATTGATCTGAAGGACGGGAAGTCAGGGGCAGTGCTACCAGACTGGTTTCTAAGCCAGAGGCCAGATTCACGGCAGCTTCAACTTCCAGGAGCTTAGCAATACCCTGAATGGTTCGAGTCGCACTTAATCCGGCTTCCATGACTGACGGGGAGGATGTACCTTCATCCAGTGCGGACAATCCTGCTCTCACCAAGGGAATTTGGGTCTGAACTTCTAACCGAAATAAGTCCCACAGGGAGAGTTCCTTGATGTCGCGTCCAGTTTCCGTCACAAGCTCTCCTCCGAGGTTGCCCATTGATACTTAAAAAATTTGCCGATTTAAGGTGGAAAACAATAGATCGGCATCGAGAAAATTCACGTTCTCGGTTTGCCAGGTTAGCACGCCTTGAGTGTAGGTCTCAGAGGCTTGGGAAATCACCACTGGAGGAGCTTGAAACTCTGATCGGTGAAAGCGGTAAATTCCATATATCTCATCCACGGGAAACACCCATTGATTCCCCCGGTGTTCGGTGACAATCAAGCGCTTGGAGTGGTTGTCTCCCCCCACACCAGCCGCTAATTCCTCCGGGGGCGTTAACTTCAACAAATGGCTCAGGGAGGCACAGAGCAACATTTCCCCGCGAATATTGAGTATGCCTAAAAACAAGGCATTACTACGATGGGGCACCGTATGAATGCGGCAAAGGTGGGTGACTTCTTGCAAGACGCTGACAGGCAAGGCCAATCGTTCATGGCTGAGTCGAAAGATAATCACCGAAATTGTATCGGTAGCGCGGTCAAGGGTTCTTTCTCCATGGCAAAGGGGCGCTGTGGTGGCTGCCAACACCTCTGTCCATTCTTGGAGATAGGCGGCAGGAGCGGCTCGTTCTAGCAAACTCCGACCGGCAGCAGAATAGACGGGACAATTGTGGCAGTGAATCACGGTTTTGAGTTCACCACAGGTGCGATCGCCCATGACCCCAATGCGATTCCAGCAATCATCCAAGAGCGGAATTGCTGCTGTTTCTGAGACTGTATGGAAATCACTATTCATCGCGTTCCTGCTGTATCCGTGGCAAAATCAATCATTTCTAGAAGTCAGCACTTTGAATCGAGAAATTTCTGTCCGTAGACCATTGGCAGCATCATCAAGCTGTTCTAATGCGCGATTGGTGGCTTGCAATGAATCGACCGTTTGCTGCGATACCTGACTGAGTTGCTCCATGGATTCACTAATTTGCTGAGCCCCCAAGGATTGTTCCTCCACACTCTGACTCACCTCCTCGAACTGTGGGGTCAGCCCCTGAACTTGCTGGATGGCTTCGGCAATCTGGTCGCTAATTCTACCCACATCTGCAACACTATTAACAACGGATGTAGTGAAGTTACCCATTTCCACCACCCCCGTCGAAACTGCCCATTGCATTTCTTTGATCATTTTTTCAATCTCTAGGGTCGCGACGGCGGTCTGATCGGCGAGGCGGCGAATTTCCCGCGCTACAACCGCAAAGCCAGTGCCGTATACTCCTGCCTTTTCAGCTTCGAGGGCCGCATTGAGGGAAAGCAAATTCGTCTGATCGGCCACAATTGTAATTGTGGTGATCACGCGACTAATGTTGGTGGCCTTGTCATTCATGACTTGTAACTTGGCGGAAATTAACTGAGTTGCTTCGAACAACTGACGCATCACCGTTTCCATGCGATTCAGTTCCCCTTGACTGCGGGCTGTAGCAATCTCAGTTTGGTCTGCCATTCCTGCCACCTGCTCCATGGTTTTCACCAGTTCTTTAGAGGTGGCAGCAATTTGATAGGCAGTTGTCGTCACCTGATTGGTTGAAGCCAGTTGCTCAGCCATGGTCGCTTCTAGATCTCTCCCTGATGCAGTAATTTGTGAAGTTGCCTCAGAGATTTGCCTCCCTGATTGCTGAATGCGATGCACCAAGGAATTTAAGTCTTTATTCATGCGGTAGAAAGCATTCTGCAACTGACCGATTTCATCTCGTTGATCAGCGGGGACAATTTGACTAGTGAGATCTCCGGCAGAGATTTTTTGGGCAATGTCTACTACCCCAGCAATCTTTTTACCCAAGGGCTTGGCAATGGTATTGCTAAAGAAAATAGCGAACATGATGGCAGTGCCTGGCCCTAGAAGAATGGCAATAAATGCCCAAAACTTGACATGAATTACATCCTTCGTCGAAACACGTTCTGTTTCATCCGCCAGATCTTCGTTAACCTTCAATACCTTTACGAGGGCCGTCGCCGCTTCTAGAAAAGGTTGATGATTGGCTTCGCCACGTTCCTGAAGCTGTCTAAAAGCTGCCAATGCAGCTCCAGAGTCTTCCCCATTCAGATGATGTTCTGCTAGCGTTTGATATTGTAAATTAAGCCGTAGAAACTCCAGATGAGCTTGCTCCCAGACCTTCCATTTCTGGAGAAATTCTTGGTATATTTTCTCCTCTAAGTCTGAGATATCAGCAGAGTTATACTGAGTGAACCCATTTTCAATTTGACTGAAGGCTAAGTCCATATGGGCAACATTAGCTGCCCGCTCGGCTTTGCTTAAATCAATATTCAACAAGCTTTGTTCTGACGACTGAATTTGAGTTTGACCTTCCCTGATCTTCCACAGGCCAGAAATACTGGGTAGGCTGTTGTTGGCTAAGGTATCAATGTGTTGACTTAGCTGTGAACTACTGCTTAAGCCAAACAAGGCCACAATGAGCACCAGCACCCCCATAAACATGAAGGCGGTGATCAGTCTTGCTTGCATGGATAAATTCTGGAACATCTCCTACTGCACTCCCGCTTCAAGACTGTGCTGCAAACGTTGAATCCGCTGCTGAAGGATCTGAGCGCTAATCAGATCGCCCTGATGTTGCTTCAACAACACCAAGTGAACCAATGCTTCATGGGAGTTAGGTTCCAGATACAGGGCTTTTTGAAAGCATTTCTCTGCCTGGGTATCCTCCTTGGTGGCCTGGTAGATCTGCCCTAATAGGAGGTAGGCAGCGGCACTGGTGCGATGCTGGCTCAGGTAGGTTTGACAGAGGGTTGCGGCGGTTGTCAATTGCCCTGCATTGGCTAAGGTTCTAGCCGTGTCCAGATCATATAGATCTTGGTCAGATTGTAATTGCGTGGGTGCTTGGCTCTGCAGTGGCAAGGGGGCTAGCTGCCTTTCTACCTTGGGGGATTGCTCTCGAAGATTGGGAGCAGATTGTGGGGATTTTGGGACTGAGAGTCTTGGTTGAGTCCTTTTTTTGAGTGACTTTTGAGACGGAGAGGTGGGAAGTAAGTCCACTGCAACTTTACGGAAACCAAAGGTAAAGGGTCGACGGATGGAAGTGTAATGGGGGGATGTGGCAAGTTGTCCGGTTTCAGAGGCTCCTAGAAATAACAACCCTCCCGACAACAGCCGCTGATCGATCGCTTGTAAGACCTGGGAACAGGCTTCTGGGTGGAGATAGATGAGCAAATTTCGGCAAAAAATAATGTCGTACTGCTTCGTCAGACGGGTCAAAACGGTCATCACATTTCCCTGTTGAAAATGTACCCGTTGGCGAATAAACGCACTCAATTCAAACCCCTCGGAGGTAGGCTGAAAATAGCGGCGGGGATCGATCCAGGCTTTGCCGCGGAAAGAATTCTTGGTATAAATACCCCGTTGGGCTTTGGCGATCGATTCATAGCTAATATCAATGGCATCGATGGCAAATCGCTCGGGGGGCACACCCGCCTCTAGGAACGCGATCGCGATGGAATAGGGCTCCTCCCCCGTAGAACAAGGGACACTGAGAATTTGCCAACGGCGGGCAGAATCAGCAACATAGTGCTGCAAATATTCAAAGGGTTTGCTATCTCGAAAGAACCAAGTTTCAGGAACCACCAGTTCCTCAATCAGGGCATCTAACTCGACACAGGAGGCTTGGACGCGCATCAGATACGTCTGTGGATCTGATAGTCCAGAGATGGCTTGACGGGTTGCGATCGCTCGGGCAATCCGTTTCAGGGTAATCGAGCTGGAATCGAAACCAATTTTTTGACTCAGTAACGTTGCGATCGCTGTTATGACCACAGCTGTCCTCCCCCTCCTTAAGCAGTCCTAAATCGGGCTATTTCCGACCGCAGTCCGTGGGCGACGCCATCCAGCCCTTCCAACGCCTGGTTGGTTTCTCGCAAGGCATCCGCCGTTTGCTGAGAGGCTTCACTGAGTTGCTCCATAGCCTCACTGATTTGCTGTGCCCCCAGGGATTGTTCCTCCATTGTTTGGTTCACCTGGTCAAACTGGGGGGTGAGTCCCTGTACTTGGTGAATGACCCGAGCAATCTGGTCGCTGATTCGGCCGACATCGGCAACGCTCAGAACCATTGACTGATTGAACTTATCCATTTCTACCACGCCCGTCGAGACTGCTGACTGCATCTCCTTAATCATTTGGGCGATTTCCAAGGTTGCAACCGCAGTTTGATCTGCCAGTCGGCGAATTTCCCGTGCTACTACGGCAAAACCTGCGCCATATTCTCCAGCTTTTTCAGCTTCGATCGCGGCATTTAATGACAACAGATTGGTTTGATCTGCAACCTTGTTAATGGCGGTAACTACGCTGTTAATATTGCTGGCTTTCTCACTCATGACACCAAATTTGGTGGCGATTGACTGGGTTGCTTCCGACAGCTTCCGCATCACGGACTCCATGTGGGTCAAATCTTCCTGACTGGCTCCCGCTGCCAGGGCTGTTGATTGCGATAGCTCCGCTACTTGCTCCATGGTATTCACGAGCTCTCTAGCCGAGGCCGCAATTTGATGGGCATTGGCGGTGACCTCGTTCGTAGAGGCGAGTTGTTCCGCAACTGTGGCTTCGAGTTGCTTCCCGGCAGCAGCAATTTGGGTGACAGAGGTACTGATCTGGACACCGGATTTTTGTGTTTGATAAATCAGGGAATGTAAATGCTTCTCCATGCGCTGGAAAGCCACCATCAGTTGACCAATCTCACTCTTGTCCTGTGTAACCATGATCGGTTGAGTCAGATCACCCGCAGCAATATTCTCGGCTGCGTGCACAACTTTAGGAAGCTGCCGCCGAATCGGTAAAATTGCCCATAATCCAAATAAAACAATGGCCAGAATCGTTAAGGCCGTCCCAACTAAAACCAGTAAGCGCAGGAATTGTCCTGCCTGCTCACTGGCTTTTGTATTTTCCTGAATCCTCTGGCTTAAAATTTTCTCAGCAGTGATGCGAGATGTTTCAATTTTGGCAACCCTCGGGAGCAAAATTAGCCGTCTTGCTTCCTCTATCTGGTTGTTATCGAGTAATAAATAAACCTCAGAAGTCAGGCGATCAAACTCACTTTCGATCCGGAGTATTTCATCCAGCGATTGCTGTAGCTCCGGCTCCCTCAGAATATTGAGAGTTTTTTTTCATGCTTCAGCATCGCCTCTCGTGCCGAGATATAGGCATCGCGGAATGCCTGATCTTTTGGCGCAAGAACTGACCCTCGAGTTGAGGAAATCAGACGGGCAAGGTCATAGGCAAATATATGTAAAATCTGTATTTCTCTGGTTGTTTCCTCTGAGTTCCGTTGCAGTTGAATTAAGTTTTCGGTACTGGCATAAATGCTGGCACCCAGTAGCAACAAAAAAGCCAAGGGAGCTGAGAATCCTAACAGTATTCGGTTGGTAATTTTGTTCAACATGGGGGAATTTGATGTCAATAGTATGTTGTTAATTAGACTCTATAGAATTTCAGATTTCAGATTAATTTTCACTACCTGTGAGTAAATTAGTATGCCGAGGGTCACTGAATAAGCACTCCAGTTTAATACATTGAATAATGCGATTGCTATCTATGATAGTGCCACTCAAGTAAGGGGCAGCATCAACTCGAACACCTAAATCCACAATTTCATCTTCCGATCGATTTAAGGTTTCCGTAACTCGCTCAGCCATCAGGCCCAATTGTTTGAGGGTGCCATCGGGACTGGTGTAATTAACAATCATAATCCGGGTACTCAAGTGGGAATGACTCGGACTTCCCTGAATTAGATGGCACAAATCAATCACCGGCAAGATGGTTCCCCGATAGTTGAATATCCCAGCTACATATTCAGGCAAGTGATGGACTTTTCGCAGACTAACTTTAGGGATAATGGCAACAATGGAAGAACTCTCGATCGCATAAAGTTCAGATTTGACATAGAACAAGAGCATTAACATACGTAACCCCATGGTCGCAGCGAAAATCATGATGGCATGAAATCCCATCAAGCGATCGCAAATGTCTGGAAACAGCAAGGGCGATCGCCCTCTCAGGTAGACCTCTCAGGTGCAATTGCAACCGTGAATTGCGTGGGAGTAAAGGTAACAGCCATCAGGGATTCTGCATCACGGTGTCTAGAAAAGACTTGAATATCGGGAGATTTGAGGAATATTTATGATTATCCCAATTATAGGAAAGCCTACCACTGATGTCAGACTGCGATCAGTATATTGGGCATTGATACCCCCGATCGGCATCTTCTATTCCAGGCATTTGGGTTTATCGGATGCTCCAGCGACGTCGCCACTGAGAGGTTGATTCTAAGGAGGAGTGCTGTTGCTCCGCTTGATGCCGTTGCAGAATCATTGCCGCGACATCGTCCAGGTGGGGGTCACGATAGGGAATTGCCGCCCTAGTTTGCAAGTGCTCCTGTTCCATGGGGGAGAGTGGATGTAAGCTCTGGGGATCAAACGCCGCCACCGTCCCGTAAGACCACTCATGGGAGCGATGACGCTCCCCAACAGGAATCGTGCCCAAACATAGCCCTGCTGCTAAAAGGGCTGTCCGTACCGCTGCCGAGCGGGAATAGGTGGCAAATTTGCCCTTGGGCGCAAGACAGCGCCCCACCTGCCCTAAAAACTCGATGGTCCATAGCTGGGGGCAGCGCCGGGGCGAAAATGGATCGAAGAAAATGGTATCGGCTTGCCAGCCCCACTGGTTGAGTTGTTGGATGGTTTGACGGGCATCACCGATCAGTAATGTTGCCTGTAGTCCAGAGGTTTGATACCCATAGTCATGGGCGATCGCCTTCAAGGCCGTTTGCACTGCGGGTGACCAGCTATCAATCAAAGGGGGGGCGATCGCCGCTCGGGGCACCGTCTCATCTAGCTCCAATCCATAGACCTCAACCTGGCAACGGGGGTTAATGCGCCAGATGGTCTCTAACGCCGCCGCCGTGTTGTAGCCGAGTCCATAGCAGACATCCAATAGCTTCAGGGTTTGCTGAGAAGCTCGCTGCTCCAGACCAGTTGCCTGGACAAATTTGAACAACGCCTCAGTTTTTGCACCTTCACGACTGTGAAAATGTTCGCCAAATTCTGGAGAGAAGAAGGTAAAAGAGCCATCATGGGTGGGTTCGGGCACCCATGGTGCGGGTTCTGGTTCCATCATCGATCAGCAAATCTTCCTACTTAAGAATGGTTTATGGAAGAGACATCAGGTCGATTGGTTGGTTTCCCCCAGAAAGGTTCTTCCTGGCTAGTGGATAAAAATGTAGCGTAGGGGCTACGGCAAAAAACAATCTTGGGACTCTGAATAACCGCGATCGCATAAGCACGCTAATCCCACCATGATCACCCCAGCCTTTTTATTTGGAAGAATTGAACGTCAAGGGTTAGGTGTAACCCCAAGGTGATCCATAACGTTAATTAATTGAGGCTTAAACTGTGAATCATGGCGGACTTTCACAAACTCTAACCATAGAGAATTTTCCTCATCGGAGTCTCCGGTGTCTCTTCTAAATGCGAGACGAAAATATCCATAATCTCCGGACTCAAAAGCTTGGAAAATTGTATCAAATGGCTCATTAGCGTTTATTTGTAAAATCTGTCTCATTAAATTAAGAATAACTTGTGCATGTATACTAGAAAGTTCAGGATTTATTTTTAGTTGCTGTACTTTTTCTAGATTAGACAAGGATATTTCCTGATCCATAACATTAATCTCCAAAAATTGGATCACAATTATTATTGGCCCCTAGAGACTATACAGCCTCTATGCTTGGTTTTTTGGCTGTAAGAGAGAAACCATCCCTTCTCTTGCCGATCGCGAAATTAAATGCCTAATTGTCGGTGTTGCTAGTGCCTAATCCCACCTCTTCCGCTGCTCGTTCCACCAAATTTGCTTGGTGATGGTCTGCTTCCTGACGGGTCTTAGCTAACCGTTCACGAGCCTCTTCTTCCACAGATCCGATCGCCTGGGAAAATTCTTCCGTCGCCCGTTCCACCAGGTTTTCTTGCAAATGTTCGTCTTGTTGACGGGTTTGAGTCAACTGCTCTCTGGCTTTTTCTTCTAAGTTCATAGGAGTACCCCCTTTTTAATGAATTGACAACTCTTCCGAAAAACCGGGAACCATGCTGGAGAGTGTGCCTCTTCCCCCTTGACCAACAAGGGGTCGAGATCATGATTTCTTCTATACTGTTTCATACGGAAGCATGTCTGACCATCATCGATAAAAAAGATCATAGAACCTAGCAAATCGCAATACAGGCAGTTTTGGGTTCTAGCGGAATTCCCCCCTGCCCCAAGGCTCCTTGCCCCATCATTTCAGTTGGATGAAAGTCCCCAGCCTTGTAGGATACTTGATCCTGCTGCTGCGTAATTTTTCATTGACCCGATCTCAGGATTGCCCACATGTCATTCAAGCAAGTACAACCCAAGCTGATTATTCACGGGGGAGCCGGAAGCTCTTTACAAGGCAAGGGAGGGGTTGAGGCCGTGCGCCAATCCCTGTTCGAGATTCTGGAAGCAGTTTATGCCCTGTTAGCGACCGGGGCGAGTGCTCAGGCTGCGGTGGTGCGGGGTTGTCAACTCCTAGAAGATAACCCCCGCTTTAATGCTGGCACAGGTTCAGTGCTGCAATCCGATGGGCAGATTCGCATGAGTGCCTCGTTAATGAATGGTGGTGCCCAGCGCTTTAGTGGGGTGATCAACACCGCGCGGGTGAAAAATCCCATCGAATTGGCTGAGTTTTTGCAGGATAGTCCCGATCGCGTGCTCTCTGATTACGGCAGTGCTGAACTCCTGCGAGAACTCCAACTCCCGATCTACAATCCCCTGACGGATTTGCGACTCCAGGAATGGCTGGCCGAACGGCAACAGAATTTCAGTCGTACCATGGCGGGAGTAGTTGCTGAACCTGCGGGGACGGGCACGATTGGGGTGGTGGCGCTAGACAGTCAAGGTCAATTAGCTGCGGGTACCTCCACAGGGGGGAAGGGCTTTGAACGCATTGGCCGGGTAAGTGATTCGGCTATGCCTGCGGGGAACTATGCCACGGCTGAGGCGGCGGTGAGCTGTACGGGCATTGGTGAGGATATTATCGATGAATGTTTGGCCGCCCGGATTGTCGTCAGAGTCACCGATGGACTGTCCCTGGTAGCTGCCCTAGAGCGCTCCTTTCAAGAAGCCCAACTGCGCCAACGGGATTTCGGAGCCATCGCCCTCGATGCCACAGGGGCGATCGCCTGGGGGAAAACCAGCGAGGTACTCCTAGCCGCTTATCACACGGGTGTCGGCCCCCAGGACACCTTAGAGATGGCAGCTGGGATGCAGGTAAGTTGCGGGTAAGATCTGTAAAATCACCGAGTTGCTGCGATCGCTGGAGCGTTCAAAAATCATCCAGCGCGCACCGCAACAACCGCCGAGAGAGGGATTGCCCCAATCCTTCTCGTTGGGGATAGTAGCCCTCAAACTCCGGGTTCTGCCAGAGGTTTCGAGCACTTTGGGTTCTCGTCCAAATTTCCCGCTGTACCATGAAGCCGTACTTGCGGTTGGAGTAAATTGTCCACAGCTTATTGATGAGTTTTTAAATCCAGGCAGGGAAATTCATCAATCTGTTCAGCACTGAGAAAACCCAACCCCTGAGCCTCAGTACCCGCAATTTGTAACATCAGGCGTTGGGTCTCGCGGTCAGCTTCTTCCCAAGCTGCTTGAGCCAAGAAGGTTTTGAGCACACTGTAATCGGCTCGAGACGTGGTCAACAGCCAGTGATCGGCATCAGAGAAGAACTCTCGGTGATCATGCTCGGTGGTGCCAGAACCGTTCGGTTGATTTTGCTGTAAGCGTAGGGCATCTTCGATCAAGCTGAGTCGTGTCATTAACGCCTCTCGCCCCCGTTTCAGGTCAGAATTTTCCCGGCACAGGCAGTCGTTGGTGCGCCGAAGTAGACTCAGCTGTGTTTGCAAGTCCCGAATTTGCTCCGCTTGCTGCTGTGATGTCAGAGCATGATCAGGTAGCCCAGGATCTGGAGATGGATTCATGCTTTTGGTCGCAACTGATAAGACATCTGAGACATCCTCTAACCTTGGTTTAGCAGTGATACCAATGATTTGTCATCCCCCCTACCTAGGGGAGTTTAACTTCGCCAAAACCGAGAACGGATGTTGAACACAGCTAACCAACGGTTTTTTATTGCTTTACTGCTGCCCCCCGCCATTACAACGGTGGCTCAAGATCTCCAGCAGCAGGTTGCCCATCAGTATCGCAGTCGCGCTGCCCTGAGATCGCCCCCCCACATTACTCTGCACCCCCCCTTTGAATGGCCGCTGTCTCAGGTGGATAATTTGGTAGCCTCTATCCAGGAATTTGCCGCTATTGAGCGGCCTGTGCCCCTAGTGCTGGAGGGATTTGCTGCGTTTCCCCCCAGGGTGATCTACATTCACGTTGACCAAACCCCAGGATTACTAGCACTCCAGCAGGCACTGCAAGCACACCTGACCGCCCAGTTGGGGATCACGGATACAGTTGCTCCTCAGCGATCCTTTATCCCCCATGTGACCATAGCCTTTCGGGATTTGACCCCCACCTATTTCCAGGTTGCCTGGGCAGAGTTTCAGCAGCGATCGCTGCGTTTTGAGTTCCTGGCTGAGGAAGTAACCTTATTGAGACACACGGGGCATTGCTGGCAGATCTACCAAGCATTGCCACTGCTGGGCAAAGATATTAACTATTAATGCGATATATCCTGACAGGTTGCGATTTTTGGTAAATCTTTACCTAAAGATTTTCAATCTTAAATAAATCGAAGGAGTGAATCCATTGTTGACTTCAACCTTACTCGCTGTTACCCCTCCTACCCTGGAATGGACCCCCTTGGTGGGATTAGTAATGATTCTTTGTAATATCCTGGCGATCGCCATTGCTAAGGTGTCGATTCAGCAGCCGAATGCAGAACCGGCGATGCCTTCAGCTAACCTGTTTGGTGGCTTTGGATTACCGGCGGTGATTGGCACTACCTGTTTTGGGCATATTTTGGGTGCTGGTACTATCTTAGGCTTGTCAAGCCTCGGTGTGCTGTAGCACCCGAGAGGGAAGCAGCCTCACGGTTATGTAGGCAGTGTAAAGTCCGGGATATTGATCCCGGACTTTTTCATCAGTGGAATCCGTTGATGTTCAGACTCAATAGCCGGATGGTTGAGCAATCACAACAACCACAGGGAAATACTGTCCTGTTTGGATTGACTGTCCAGGGTTTTGAGGCGCTTGAGTTCCTCGGCATGTTTTTGCTCTTGGGCTCGGAGGCGAGCAACCTGCACAATCTCCTGCATCACTTGGGGTTGCTTGACACACACAATGTAGGCGGCTTCTGCCAATTGCTCTTTGGTGATCTGTGCCTCAGAACACAGCCAACGGAGCGGGTGATCAACGGAATCGAGGGGGGCAAGTGCGGGTTGCCCAACCGCAGCCAGAGGGCTGGACGGAGCGATCGCTGGAGCGATATCCGTGGGGGTGATCGGGGCAGGCGGATCAAGATGCACGTCAACCAGCGACGCATCACGGGGGGGAACCGAGCTTCTAGTACGGTTTTTTAACCTATCGAGTGCGTCTCCAGCCATGTTGACCTCAGTAACTTCACAATTTGCTCAAAGGGATATTCTAATTGGGGATGCCCCAGGGTGGTGAGGGTGATCCCCAGATCGATGGCTTTCTTATACTGTTCCGATTCCAGAATCGAAGGTAGCAGGGGGATCGCTCCCGCTATATCTTGCATCACCTCAATACTACGGCGACTCTGATTGGTTTGAGTCCGTCCCAACCAGCGATCGCGAAAGGGTAACACCCCCAGAATCTGTCCGGTGAAGGCATCCACCGCTGTTAATTCTTGAATCAGTTCGAGGGTTCGCATCAGGGAGTTGACCCCTTTACTGGATGCCTCCGAGGGAATCACTACCACATCCGCAGCCCCCACCGCCGTCAGACTGATCTGCGATCGCTCGGGGGGGCGCATCCACAAGACAGACCTCAAACAGATCCGCCACCTCCTTCAGACGCTTTTTCAGGGTCACCGCTCCCATGCCACTGCTGGACAGAAATTCTTGAATCCCATCCAGGGCATCATCGGAGGGGATCAACCAGATCTGCGGCTCGACTTCATAAATGCCATCTTCAACCTTGACCTGGCGCTTTAACACCTCGAGTAAGGTGGGCTGTTGCGGCTGCACTTCATAGCCCAAATAGAACGTCAGGCTCGATTGGGGGTCGGCATCCACCATCAGCACCCGATATCCCAATTGCGCCAGATATCTGCCCAGCAAGAGGGTCGTCGTCGTTTTCCCTTGTCCGCCCGACAGAGACGTGCAGGTGATGGTTAACAAAGTCCTCCCCCATTAAATTGCAGCAGCAGTAACTCCAAGGTTTTCCCAGGTCTTGTACAACGGTTATGGCTCAGTGTAGAGGCAAACCCCAAGGGGGACAGGAGCCCTTGATCAATCTTAAAGTAGACAATAGGAGCAGTAAAAATTTCTGCACCCTCCGATTTGGCAATTTCTGTCTTTTTCCTTGGTCATGATCCATTCCCCATGAATTCCGACGACGCTGCTGAAGATTTACGACGGGTACAAACGCAATACCAGGCAGGGAAAGCCACCTTTGAGCGCGGAGATTACCGGCAATCGGTTCAACATTTAGAGAAAGCCGTTGCCCTGCTCGCCCGCAACTCCCGATTGGGGGGGGAAGTTCAAATTTGGTTGGTGACGGCCTACGAAGCCACTGGGCAAAGAGCCGAAGCGATCGCCCTCTGTCGGCAGTTAACCCGTCATCCCCACTGGGAAACCCGCAAACAGAGTCGTCGCCTGCTCTATATCTTGGAAGCGCCCCAGCTGGTGCGGCGACCGGAATGGTTAACCAAAATTCCCGACCTCAGCCGACTTGCGGACAATGAAGCTCCGGCTTTCTATGCTCAAGTCCCCGCCAAAAAACGCCCGACTAAACCTCAGCGTCCCCCGATGTTGCCGGAGCCGGTGGATCTGAGTCAGGTCAACACCCAGGATAATCAGTTCCTCTGGGTGGCGCTTGGCAGTGCCATGGTGATGCTGGTCGGGCTGCTGTGGCTGAGCTGAATCCACCTCCCCCGATGGCAGTCCCTGGCTCCAACCCAAAGGTCACGGGTGCTAAGGTGGAGAAGCAATTTTTCAACCTATCGATGCAACGGTGAAGGCGTTCAATCAGCAAGAAACGACGTCCCATGTAGGGGAGCTGGTAGAGTCCCTCGACGCTACTCAAACTCGCAAAGCCGATCACCTGCGGATTTGTCTCGGGGACACCGTCCAGTGTCGAGAGGTGACCACTGGTCTAGAGCGCTATCGGTTCACCCATTGTTGCCTGCCGGAGCTAGACTACAACGACATCCGGGTACAGACCACCTTCTTGGGCAAATCCCTCGGCGCACCGCTACTGATTTCCTCCATGACGGGGGGTAACAGAACTGGCTCGGGAGATTAACTATCGTCTAGCAGCGGTAGCTCAGCGGTATCAAATTCCCATGGGGGTAGGCTCCCAGCGAGTTGCCGTGGAAAATCCTCAGTTGTCACCAACCTTCGAGGTGCGATCGCTGGCTCCCGACATTCCCCTGTTTGCCAACCTCGGGGCAGTGCAACTGAACTATCGCTATGGGTTAGAAGAGTGCCTGCGGGTCGTGGATCTGCTGGCAGCCGATGCCCTGATTTTGCACTTGAATCCCCTTCAGGAGTGTGTACAAACCCAAGGAGATACCAATTTCCGTGGGTTGTTGGCGACCATTGCCACCCTCTGCCAAAAATTACCCGTACCTGTGATTGTTAAAGAGGTCGGGAATGGTATTTCCGCCTCGTTGGCGGCTCAGTTGATCGCGGCGGGTGTAGCCGCCATTGATGTCGCTGGGGCGGGGGGTACCTCTTGGGCCAAGGTTGAAAGTGAGCGGGCCACTGACCCTATCCAGCAGCGGCTGGGAATTACCTTCGCCGATTGGGGTCTACCAACCGCTGAGTGCATTACCACGATTCGGGCGATCTCCTCAGAAATTCCCCTGATCGCCTCCGGTGGGCTGCGGAATGGGCTGGACGCAGCCAAGACCATCGCCCTGGGTGCAGATTTAGCAGGCTTGGCCTGGCCCTTTCTCAGAGCCGCCCATGACTCAGAAGCAGCCCTGGACACCCTGGTACAGGTATTAATTGCCGAGTTAAAGACCGTGTTGTTTTGTACAGGCAGTGCTTGCCTTGACGATCTCCGTCGCCCTGGCATTCTTCAATCCGTGCCATAGGATCACCCTGCCCCTGAGGGATAGTCTTCGACCCTCAGAGAGTTCTAAACAAAACTATGATTGGCTGGCGCGGAGGTGTTCCTGTTCCCAAGTGCGATCGCAGGTGATTTGTACCGTTGAGAGATCGGACAGCGATCACCCTGGGGTTGCCCATCTGGGACAATTGACAGTGCTGGATTGACTCCCTCATGGGACGTAGAGATCCTTTGGGTGAAGTGTCCCCCGGAAAACGGCGATTGATCATCGCTCAGGCGATGATGAAGTATCCTGCTATTTCTCGCTGCTGGCATGAGTGCTCAACCAGATCGTCCCCTGCAATTGCAAATCCACGCTGGTAGCCATCAGGCGCAACTCTTGGAGGGCTTGGCAGTCTGGCGAGATCTGGGGCTATTGCCTGAAGCTGATCTCAACTTGGCGGTGGCATTATCGGCAACCCATCCAGAATTGCTGGCAGGTCTGGCCGCCTGGGTGAAACTGGGACTGCTCTCAGAACAGCAACTGCGGCGGTTGTGTCGGGAGCACCTCACCTGTGCAGTGCCTGTGCCAGCGCTTCCGACTCCAGCGGTGGCTTTACAACCCCAACAGGAGTTTGCCCCCACCCAACCATCGGCAACGGATTTTGCCCCTGCAGCTGCGGCGACCCAACCAACGCGATCTCCTGCTTCCAACTTCTTGAGTATCCTGTTCCAGCGGTTGGGGGCAGAGCTGAGTGTGGTATGGCTGTTGCTGCTGGGGGTCTTCCTGGTGGTACTGTCCTCAGGAGTATTGGCGGCGAGTCAGTGGCAACGCTTCTCAGCACCGGGGCAATACCTGGTGCTGTTGGTCTATACCTTCGGGTTTTGGGGTGCGAGTCTTTGGGCAGGACGCCAGCAAAATTTACATTTGACGACCCAGACGTTGCGCCTTGTAGGGCTGTTACTGATCCCCGTCAACTTTTGGGCGATCGACAGTCTGAGGGTGTGGAGTCATCCCCTGGGTTGGTTGATCAGTGCGGTTGCCGCCATCGCCCTGAGTTGGGTTTTCAACCGAGGCTTAGAGACGGTCACCAAGTCGATGCGGTGGGTGAGCATGGGCAGCAATTTTCTCCACTGGGGCTGGGGGGTGACAGGTCTGCCGATTGTCGCGGTTTATCTCGCAACCCTGGCGGCGATCGCCGTGATCCTGCATCAGGGAAGGCAGCGATCTCAGCCCCTGATGCCCTTAGCCATTGGTATTGTCCTCTATGGCTGGGTGATCCTGCTGCTGCGAGCCATGGCGATCGCAACGACAGCCTGGAGACCTGAATTAGGGTTGGCCATTGCCACATTAGGGTGGCTGCTGGGTTGGTTGGCCGCCCAACAACAGTCTCGGCAGCGGCAGAAGCCAGCTGGTAGTTCACTGCCCCCAGATCCTCTCTTCCTCAGTGCCAGCGGTTTTCGTTGGCTGGGGGGTCGGCTTGCTCTATCTGGGGTGGGTTCTTTGTGCTCCAGAACTGCCCTGGCAGGCGATCGCCGTCGGTGGATTGGGAATCTGGTTTTTAGCACTGGGGATCTCCCTGGTTGGCCCCTTAAGTCCCCCGAGGGATCAGCAACAACGGGGATTCCGGTTAGAACTCGCGGGGATGTTCTTCATTGGGGCCGTGATGGTGTTTCCCCTCTGGCAGGGGCTTCCCACCGCGTTGCGGCAGCAGGTGTTCACCACGCTGGCACACCTGACGTTGGCCAGCGATACCCCCGACCGCGTTGCTGAGTCTGGGCTGGTTTCCCTACCTCTTAGGAGTGCTGGGGTTTGGGGAATGGCTTCATCGCCAGCGACAATCGGGGATGGCAAATTTCACCCAGCGACTGGCCCTGGTCATTGGTGTGATCCTCACCCTGATCAGTCTGGTAAATCCGACCCTGCGGATGGTAAACCTAGTGCTTTCGACCATCACTTTGGCAGTGGTGACTCAAACCCGCAATCGCTCTCAGCAGTCTGGACTGGTTTATCTCACCCATGCCACTGGGTTGGCAGCACTGATCAGTGTGATCCGCTGGGGATGGCCAGATCTGGGGCTGCAAACCTGGTGTGGTCTGTTGGTGTTGATCCTGCTCCTGGAGTGGGTCGGGAGTCTCGGGGGGGCAATGACTCGGCGGTGGCTGACCGCTGCCACGGCTCCCCCTAGCAGCGCAGAAACCCTGTGGCAGCGCAGTGGCTGGCACTTTGGTCTTGTCCTGGCAGTGCCAAGCTTCTATGGTCTGTTCTTTAGTCAGTTTGACCCCAATAGCGATCTCGGCGGTGGCTTACTTTGGTTTCTAGTGCCGCTGGGTTTGACCCTGGTAGGCCGCTACACCAATGTTCCAGGGCGACGGAACTTTACCCTCTGGCTCAGTCTGATGTCATTGGTGGTTGCTCAGAGTTTGACCCTATGGGTACCCGGAGAACGGCTGCTGGGGGTCGGGGTCGCTACCCTGGTGATGCTGGTCAACACCCGCTGCTTACAACGCATTGCTGCCGCGGTGGTGACGGTGGGGTTTGGCTTGAGTGTCCTCCTTCTCTTCCTCCTGGAAGCTCCCCCCCGGTTGCCCGTCCTGAAATTTACCGATTGGTTGCTCACAGGGGCGATCACTGTTACGGGGCTGTGGCTGCTCCATACCTGGTTACGCCGCCGCAGTCCGACTCAACCCCTTGCTCGCCTCTATGTTCCGGCGGTAGATGGCTGGGCGATCGCCCTCTGGGGATTGACCTGGGTCGGTCTCCTGCTCCATACAGCCTTGGCCTATACCCACCAGTTACCTGCTGCCAATACCTGTCTGGTCAGTAGCGGCTTATTGGGGGTGGCTGTGTTGCTGCGGAGTTGGCGACAACCCACTCTCTGGAGTTTGGTAGCGGCCAATGCCGCCTTTGAGCTGGTAATGGCGGCGGCCATTGTCCGATCGGAGGGTTCGATCTTAGATCTGGCGATCTCCAATATGGGGTTAGCACTGCTGCTCTGGCTGGGGGGGGAAGTCTGGCTCACCCGCCAACCCTCTAGGGACATTCAATCCGGGTTAAGGTTGCTGCCGCTTTTCTATGCATTGCTGGCAATGGGTCTCCGCTGGGAGCAATTCACCCCCTGGACAGGACTGATGACCCTTGGGGCTGCTGTGGTGGGTTTGGGCGTTGCTAGCAGACCCTCCCCATGGCGTGGGTTGCAGTACTGCTCCCTGTTAGGCATTACCCTTGCTTGGTACGAATTAGTCATCTATCGACTCCTGAAAGCATCTGGGGGAGCCTTGGCCGATGGCCTGATTGTCCTCGCAGGGGTGGCGGCATTGATTACCCTCGTCTATTGGCTGTTGGCCACTCAACGGCTACCTTGGCTACGCCTGAACTCAGGGATGCTAGCGATCTCTGCTCATTGGCATTGGGGGCTGGGGAGTGGATTGCTGGGAACCGCCATTTTGTCTTCTCTGATCCAGCGGCCTGACCTCAAAGGTCTGGGAATGGGGATTAGTGTGCTGCTGTCTGGCTATGCCCTCGGCCAAGGACGGGGTCAAATAGCAGAGTCTGGCCTGAAAACCTGGGTATATTTGGGACTGGTTGAGGGGTTGGTGACCGCCCTCTATGCCCGCCTACTCTGGCAGCAGCTCTGGATTTTTGACCCGTGGATAGCGGCGATCGCCTGTGGGGTAGGGGCACTGCTGCTCAAGCTTCCCTGGCAGGCTTGGGGGTGGCCGCAGCAGCCTTGGCGGCGCGCTGGCCTGGGCTTGCCCTTCGTGATCGTGATCATGACCAGCGGCAGCATCCACTCCATCAGTTTGTTGGTAGTTGCTGCATACTATACCTGGGTTGCCCGACGGCTGAACAATCGGCGGTTAACTTACCTCAGCGTGCTACTGATCGATTGGTCCTGTTGGCGCTGGTTCCGAGATCTGCGGCTGCACGATCCGCTCTGGTATGTCATCCCCTTGGGATTGTCGCTGCTGTACATTGCGGAGGTTGATCCAGGGTTGCAAGCACCGGAATCTAAGGGGAAACGGCATCTGCTGCGGCTGTTCGGTATCGGCCTCATTGAGGTCATCGGGTTATTCACCCAAACCGGGTTTGGACTTATTCCCTGGGGGTTAAGCCTGGTTGCCATTGTTGCCGGACTTGCCTTGCGCGTCAGAGCCTATCTGTACGTAGGCACCGCCATATTTATGCTGCATACCCTCTATCAGTTAGTGCTGTTGATCTTCAAGTTAGCCTTCTTAAAATGGGTGATTGGGATTTTAGTCGGGATTGCGTTTATTTGGGTGGCGGGGAGCTTTGAAACTCGCCGTGATCAGGTTGCGGGGCTGGTGAAAACCTGGTTGCACGACTGGGATCAATGGAGCTAATCGAGGTGTCCCTAACTGATTGGTAGCAGGAACCACTGGTTACGCTGCGGCAAGCTTTTGCCGCAGCACTGCAGTGGCCAGGGAAATTGCTCCCCGTGCCGCCGGGGTTTCGGTGATCACATTTAGCATCACAAAGTCATGGATCGTCCCTAGGTAGCGCAGGGCTGTGACCGAGACACCTGCCTGGATCAGCTTATGGGCATAGGCTTCCCCCTCATCCCGCAGCACATCACATTCACCTGTAATCACCAGGGCAGACGGCAAGCCCGTGAGCTGTTCTATTGAAGACTTGAGAGGCGATGCCGTTGGCTGCTCCCGCACAGCCACATCCGGTGCATAGTGATGCCAAAACCACTTCATGGCTTCCCGAGACAGAAAATACCCCTCTGCAAACTCCTGATAGGAAGGTGTCTCAAAGTTGGCATCCGTTACCGGATAGAACAATACCTGGAAGCTGATGGCAGGCCCACGACGCTCCTTGGCAAGGAGGGTGATCGCAGCGGCCATATTGCCCCCCACACTATCGCCAGCAACCGCAAGGCGAGCGGCATCCACCTCAATGGCAGCACCGTTTTCTGCAATCCATTGGGTAGCGGCATAGGCTTCCTCGATGGCAACGGGGTATGGCGCTTCCGGGGAACGTGTATAGTCAACAAACACAACCGCCGCTTCAGCACCGTTGGCAATTTCACGCATCAGGCGATCGTGGGTGTCCTTGCTACCCAGTACCCAACCACCGCCATGGAAATACATCACCACTGGCAGCCTGTCATGATTGCCCGGTGGGCGGACGATACGAATTGAGACTTCACCCTTCGGCCCCACTGGAATCACACGATCTTCAATGTCGGCGGATAGTTTGACAACATCGCCAGACTGAGCGCCCTCTAGCACCCCACGGGCATCTTCAACCGCAAGTTCATAAATCTGCGATCCCCCTGCGCCCGCGAGGTCATCGAGGAATTTCTGGGTGGTTGGTTCAAGAATATAAGTACTCATTTGCTAATTCCTTTTCTAAATTGCCGTCTGATACAGTTCAATCGATACGCTGAAGCAATTGTCCAACACCGTGTCATCGCAAACCAGGTATCCCTGAACATCTGCGCCGATCTAGGATTTGATATTCTCCCACAACAACCAAGGAGACAGTTTCATCCCTACTTAAAGACCGATGCATGGTGTCATGGCTGCAGTGCTGCAAGTGTTGTGAGAAAGATATCAGGTTGAGGTTTATCTGACTACTCGGCAGATATTGGCATCGTTCAGTTTGGTGGCACTCATTGAGCACATCATCCACAAATAGCAATGTACTCCTGATGCTTCCCTTTCACCAGACCCTACTCCTAGGGCGGTTGCGGCAGCCCTGGGAAAATCATAAATTCTTGAACTCGCTTATAGACTTGTTCAAAGAGAGTTGGATCGTCAGCATTAAACCAGGCAATGTTGGTGTTGGTGTGAAACCAGGTTCGTTGGCGTTTGGCAAATTGACGGGTATGAACTACAACCAATGCTTCTGCTTCTACCAGCGTTAGTTCACCAGCTAAGTATTGCTTGATTTGTCGATATCCCAAGGTATTGAGTAGGGGGAGAGTCGGGCCATATTTTTGACAAAGCATCGCTACTTCTGTAACGAACCCAGCTGCTATCATTTTCTGGGTTCGTTTTTGAATTCGCTGATTCAAAGCGTCCATGGGAAGACAGTCTAGACCAATAAAGAGAATTGGATACGCTGGCGGGGTTTCCCCTTGCTGTTCCGAGAGGGTAACACCGGTTACATAGTAGACCTCCAAAGCCCGCAGGGTGCGAACCTGATCATGGGGGTGAATCCGGTGGCATGATAGCGGATCAACGTTCTGAAGCAGCTCGTAGAGTTGATGTTGTCCCAAGGACTGCAACTGCGATCGCAACCCAGCATCAGGGGGAACCCGAGGAATTTTGAGTCCTTGGGTGATGGACTGAATGTAGAGTCCAGTCCCACCGACTAACAGGGGAACTAAACCCTGTTGATGCAATTGAGCAATCAGAGTCTGGGCCTGGGTTTGATAAGTAGCTACTGTGAAGGTGTCGCGGGGATCACAAATATCGATCAGATAGTGTGGGACTTGCTGGCGCTCTGTCTGCGAGGGCTTAGCCGTCCCAATATCAAATTCACGATAGCAGGCACGGGAATCAGCACTGAGGATGACGGTGGATAGGTGCTGGGCAATCTGGATCGCTAAACCAGTCTTACCCGTTGCGGTAGGACCACAAAGTACAATTAAGCCTGGTATATCCATCCCTGTCAGAAAATTGTTTGAAACCGCTCTAGAATCGCCTAGAACCCTTTTGTGTTAAGATTTTAGTGTTTTTAAATCCCTTTGCAATTTAGAGACAGCCTAAGGCTAATTACTGGAGTGCCTCTTTCATGACAAGTAACTACGGTGCCGATCAAATTCAAGTCTTAGAGGGCTTGGAACCCGTCCGCAAGCGTCCTGGTATGTACATCGGGACTACCGGGCCGCGAGGACTCCACCATTTAGTTTACGAGGTAGTGGATAACTCTGTCGATGAGGCGCTGGCTGGGCACTGTCATGTGATTCAGGTTGATTTAAATGCGGATGGTTCTGTAACAGTTACCGACGATGGTCGGGGCATTCCTACGGATGTTCATCCCCGCACCGGTAAATCAGCCCTGGAAACCGTGATGACAGTTCTCCATGCTGGGGGTAAATTTGGCGGCGGCGGCTATAAAGTCTCCGGGGGATTGCATGGGGTCGGTATTTCGGTTGTCAATGCCCTTTCGGAGTGGGTCGAGGTGACAGTTTGGCGAGAGCAACGAGTGCATCGACAGCGCTTTGAACGCGGGGTACCGATGACAGATCTAGAGGTAAAACCCCACGCTGAGGCTCGGACTGGAACGTCAATCTCCTTTAAGCCGGATACGGAAATTTTTACCATCGGCATTGAGTTCGACTACACAACTGTATCAGGACGATTACGGGAACTGGCTTACCTCAATGCTGGGGTACAGATCACCTTTACGGATTATCGTCTGGATTTACTAAAAACCACTGAGCCAAAGGTTGAGGTCTATTACTACAAAGGTGGTATCCGCGAGTACATTGCCTACATGAATCGCGATAAGCAACCTCTCCACGAAGAGATCGTGTACGTTCAAGGCGAACGCAATGAAGTGCAGATTGAAGTGGCTTTACAGTGGTGTGTGGATGCATACACGGATAATTTGCTGGGATTTGCCAATAACATCCGCACGATTGATGGGGGAACGCACCTAGAAGGGTTAAAGGCCGTTTTGACGCGCACCCTGAATGCGATCGCCCGTAAACGCAACAAACTGAAAGAAAATGAACCCAATCTGGCTGGGGAAAATGTCCGAGAAGGGCTGACGGGTGTGATTTCGGTGAAGGTACCAAACCCGGAATTTGAAGGCCAGACCAAAACCAAACTGGGCAATACGGAAGTTCGCGGCATTGTGGATTCCCTCGTTGGTGAAGTGCTCACGGAGTATCTGGAGTTTCGTCCCGCCGTCACCGATGCGATTCTGGAAAAGGCCATTCAAGCCTTTAATGCCGCTGAAGCGGCTCGCCGAGCTAGGGAACTGGTGCGTCGTAAGTCGGTTCTAGAGTCCTCGACCCTCCCTGGCAAACTGGCAGATTGCAGTAGCCGCGATCCCTCCGAGTCAGAGATTTTCATTGTCGAAGGCGACTCTGCGGGTGGATCTGCTAAACAAGGGCGCGATCGCCGCTTTCAGGCAATCTTGCCCCTGCGGGGAAAAATCCTCAACATTGAAAAGACCGATGATGCCAAGATTTACAAGAACACAGAAATCCAAGCCTTAATTACCGCCCTGGGGTTAGGCATTAAGGGGGATGAATTTGATCCGGCCCAATTGCGGTATCACCGGGTTGTGATCATGACCGATGCGGACGTAGATGGGGCTCATATTCGAACTCTATTGCTGACCGTTTTTTTATCGCTATCAACGGGCTTTGGTGGATCAGGGCTATATCTACACAGCCTGCCCTCCCCTGTTCAAGGTGGAACGAGGACGGAATCACTACTACTGCTACAGCGAACGCGAGTTGACGAATTTGACGGAACGGGAATTTCCCGCAAACGCCAGCTATACCATCCAGCGTTTTAAAGGGTTGGGTGAAATGATGCCAACTCAGCTTTGGGAGACAACGATGAATCCAGAAACTCGTACCCTCAAGCGATTTGAGATTGAGGATGCTGCCGAAGCGGATCGGATCTTTACGATTCTGATGGGCGATCGCGTTGCTCCCCGGCGAGAGTTCATTGAAACCTATGGTTCAAAACTCAACTTCACCGATTTAGATATCTAGGTTGCAAATGCCATTCAGCGCAGCGCTGCCTCCAAGTTCAGTAACCCCAGGGGTAGGTTGGTGCTGAGGCGAAGGGGCAGATCGGGGGTTGAGAGGGATTGGGCATAGGACGGGGTGAGGAAGGGGGCATAGGCTTTGGCGTTCGGGGTTAGCTGCTGGATAAAAGCAAGACTGACCCCCCGCACCAGTTGCCGCAGGGGTTCTACAGCCATGCCCTGACGCTCCCGCACCAAATCACTCTGAGCTAGCAGTTGATTGAGATTGGGGTCACCTACGCTCAGATGGGTTCCCCCAATGGCCGTAATCAGATATTTCGGCGTTGGCAATTGGGTAAAAGGTCGCAGTTGCTGGCTGAGCGCTGGGGTGAGGGTGTCAGCGGTTCCAGCCAGGATCAGGGTGGGAGTCGCAACCTGGGTGAGTCCAGCTTTACCAAAGAGTTCCCCAATCACAGGATTCAGGGCAATGACTTGTACGACCCGTTTGTCCCGTAGATTCAAGCGTGGCTGCGGTTGGGTCAGGGGGGACGGGGGGGGCAAAATTCGTAACCGCAGCACACTGGAGCCAGTCGGCGGGTGACTTACCCAGAGGGCTGTGATTGCGACAGAACTGTTGCAGAGCCGGTAAGTCTAAGACCGCTCCGGCCAGCATCAGGGCGGTAGTACCGCCCAGGGAATGTCCAATCACACTCACCTGATGGGTCGGGAGTTTGCCTTGGAGTATCCCCGGTTGGCGATTGAGTTTTGCCAACTCATCCAGTAGAAAGCTGATGTCTTGAGGACGGTCGATTAATTCATTGGGAGGCAGGAGCGCACTGAAGTCAGGGTGGGCGGTGACCGTTTGTAACCAATCAGCATTGCTCCCAGGATGTTCTGGAATCGCAACGGTAAACCCATGAGAGGCTAGGTGATCCGCCAGGTAGGCCAAAAAAACGCGATCGGCTCCCAAGCCATGGGAAATCACCACCAGTTGGTTTTGGGGAGTGTCACTCCAGTAGAGATCGACAGCAATGGAACGCTGGCGGCGGGGGTCGGTGAGCTTCAAGCTTTGCCGATGCACAACCTCAAGGCCAGAGGCTGCCGGGTCTAGGTTGTGGGGTAACGGGGTCATGGGTGCAGCGAGTTCCCGCTCCAGGGTGGGGCTGAGGGCTTGGGTTTGCCAGAAGGCGGGGTTGAGTTGCGACAGCAGAGCGATCGCCGCTGTGGCATTAATGGTTAAGGTCTCCGTGGGGAACGCCTTCAGTAAGCTGAGAACATTGAGGCTCCTAGACTGCCGAGTTGCCTGGGAGAGCGCCGCTTGCCACTGGGGAAGTGTAGTGCCTGGAATCGCGTTTCCCAAGGCTTGCAACAGCGGTTGACTGCTGGACGACTGGAGTAACCTTGTCATAAATTTCTCGCTCAGCTTTGGAACCACTGGCAACTGACGGCTCAAAAGCTGACGGAATTCTAAGGTGAGGAAGGGGGCATAGGGCTGGAGGGGAGCGGAGAGTCGCCCTGTTTGAGCAAACTGCTCCAATTCAGCGATTTCAACGGATTGCTCAAAGAAGCCAACCCGGATGGTGAGTCGTTCCGCTGCCAGACTGGGGGATGCTGCGAAACCAGAACTCAGCGCCAAAGCTAGCCCACAGAGAAATGGTTGAAAAGGGAACTGGTATGTAAAAGCAGTGGGGTTCATGGTTAAAGGTGTATGGAAAATCAAGCTATGGGGAAAAAGATGATAGATGGGAGAGCACAGCATCCGGCAGAGGATAATACCGTGGAAATCAGGCACTTTCCAGGTCACAATGGTTTTTCATCCCTTGCAGGTGTTGGTTAAAATCCCCCGTGCCAAGTCTGCATCATCTCCTGGCATCCTCAGGGGCAGGTTGTAGATTGGGCAGGGAACGCTGACGACCGTGAAATCCTTTGAGACATAGACAATGATTCAGGTTCTCAGTATCATCACCTTGGCGATCGCCCCTGGGGTGTTTTGGCTGTGGTTCTTTTATCGCCAAGACAAATTGGAGCCAGAACCCAAGTCCTTCGTTGTGTGGACATTTTTCCGAGGGGCGCTGGTGGTATTGCCAGTACTGGTAATCCAATTGCTCCTCCCCCTACCGGAACTGGTGGCAACCGTTGTCATTGCACCGATTACAGAGGAGTATGGCAAGTACCTAGTGGTGCGTAATGGGGTGTTTAATCATCAAGAGTTTGATGAACCCCTGGATGGGATTATCTATGCGGTTGCCGCTGCCCTGGGATTTGCTACCTTGGAAAATATCTTTTACCTACTGGATGAATATTTCACCTCCGGTACCATCCTAGAGATCTTTGTCGTCCGAGCCTTGCTTTCTGTTCCCGGCCATGCACTCGACTCCAGCTTCTGGGGATATGCCCTAGGCATCGCCAAATTTACCCCTCCTCAGAGACGGCCTGCCCTGATTCGTGGCGGTCTTGGCTTAGCGATGGGCCTGCATGGACTGTTCAATCTCTTGCTGTCGTTGAATCCGCTGGCAGCACTGGGATTATTAGTACTCATCCCCGTCAGTTGGCGGATGGTGAATCGTCGTATTACCCGAGCGATCGCTGGTTCTCCCCACGCCCTGTCTCCCCTCAGTCGGCAAAAGCGTTCCTAGGGGGATACCCCAGTCCCAAGAAAAGCAGCCAAGGGCCAGAGTGGGGGTTAGGGTTAGGGGGGTCAGCGGTCAGGCAGGGGGTCTGGATGCGATTGCAGTTCGCCCTCTTCTACAGAGGGACGGGGATGTAACAACCGACTCCGAATGGCCGCCAGCTGATCCTGATTGGTAATAGCCTGCCGGGGGGGAGGAAGTTCCGTATTCGGCCAAGTGGGTAAGTTGTTACAGGGACAGATGAGGGATGACATCCCTCGGTTGATGATCGGCACCGGCATAGCACAACGGGCACAGGCCGAGATGTCCCAGGCGGGGGTTAATAGTTCGTAAATAGTTTCAGCCGTCCCATCCAGATAGGCATCCCGGCCTGCTGGGGTCTGGAGCTGTTGCCAACAGCGTTCAAACTGGGGGCTATAGCTGCCTTCCTGAAATACAGGCTGAGGCATTAGTGATTCCTGGCTATGGGGAAGCACTACTTTCTTGCCCAACTGAAACCAATAAGCAAGATATTCTCTAACTTGATCAATAGATGCCATACCTTAATATTTAATCCTTTTAAGTCTGGGTTCAGTTGGGATAAATGGCATTTTTGCCCAGATTCTCAGCTTCTTAAGAATGTCTTTGCAATCAGCTCTGGTGGTGGGGTGGTAGCGGTAGGGGAGATCCCAATTGACTGAGGTTGAGAACCTGTCCCGCAGTTACCAAGTAAACCGGATCGGCGATCGCAGCGACTTTGCGGACTAAACTTCCGAGGCGATCGCGAAATACCCGACCCAGGGGATAGGAGGGAACCAAACCCCAGCCAACCTCTTCCGCGACCAGAATAACCATCCCCGGACACTGAGCTAAACAGGTGAGGAACGCAGTTTCGGTAGTGATCCAGGCTGACTCCTCCAGATCCAACAGGTTGGCAAGCCAGGTTCCCAGGGAGTCAATGAGTAGACAATCCTGGGCGGTCAGGGTTCGTAAGGGGTCGATCAGATGGACGGGAACCTGGAGGGTTAACCAATCCCTGGGGCGACGTTGCTGATGTTGGAGAATCCGAGCCTGCCATTCCAGATCGTCGGCAGCGATGCTAGCGGTCGCAACATAGGTCACCCCTATCCCTGACTGGGTTGCCAAGTGTTCCGCCCATTCACTCTTGCCCGATCTGCTGGGCCCGGTTACGAGTACCACCTGCCCCATGGTCTTTGCCATTGACACGGGTTAATTGGGACGGATGAATTCAGAGGCGGACTGGAAATTTTCCACAGGGACTCCCTTCAATGCTTGCTGCATAAAATCGGCCCAAATGGGAGCGACAAAGCCGCCCCCCGTGGCTCCGTGCCCCAGGGGTTCATAATCGTCGTTGCCCACCCAAACAGCCGTGGCTAATTGGGGAACATAGCCAACAAACCAGATATCGCGTTCTGAGCTAGTGGTGCCCGTCTTCCCTGCGGCCGGACGGCCAATCTGGGCAGCCGTTCCAGTCCCGTTGTTAATCACATCCTGGAGCACAGAGGTGAGGGAGGCAGTGGCCCAGGGGTCTAGCACCAGTTTTAACTTCGGCGTGTGATCTAACAACACATTGCCCTCATTATCCGTCACTTGAACAATCAAGGTAGGGGGAGCATACCAGCCATTACTGGCAAAGGTGGCGTAGGCATTCGCCATTTCCAGCGGGGTTAAATCCACCGCCCCTAGGGGCAGAGAAATCACTGGCTCAATGGGACTAGTCATGCCTAAGGTGCGGCAGACCTCAATCACTTTGCTTAAACCCACTGCCTGACCCAGACGAATCGCTGGAATGTTGCGGGATTGTGCTAGGGCTTGGCGAATACTCATACTCCCGTAAAAAGAGCCGTCGTAATTCTTGGGAGTATAGAGTTCATTGCCATCGGGATAGCTGACGGGAGAATCCTCAATGCCCGAGTCCGGTGTATACCGACCAGAAGCAAAGGCCGTGTAATAGACAAAGGGTTTAAAGGCTGAACCGGGCTGACGGAGGGCTTGGGTTACCCGATTGTACTGACTCTTGGTGTAGTTAACACCGCCCACCATTGCCTTAATAAAGTGGGTGCGGGGATCAACGGCAACCAGTGCCATCTGATCGGCGTACAGTCCCTGGTTACGGAGGCTTGCATAGCCACGGTTGACCGTCTCGGTTGCCAGCTTCTGGAGCTTCAAATCCACCGTGGTCTGAACTCGCATTCCCCCTTTCTGCACCGCCGCTTGACCGAATCGTTGGATTAGCTCCTGGGTAACAGCATCGGTGATGTAAGGTGCCTGACTCTGTTTGAAGGAGGTAATTTTGCCAAACTTCAACGGTTCTTGTAGCGCTGCTTGTGCCTGAGCGGCGGTAATCCAGTTCAATTCTCGCATCCGGTGAAGCACCAGTGCTTGCCGTTGCTTCGCCAATTGGGGATTGACGAAGGGACTGAAATCTTCGGGAGCCTGAACTAATCCTGCCATCAACGCCGCTTCTGCCAGAGTTAAGTTGGCAGCTGGTTTGCTGAAATAACTCTGAGCGGCGGTTTCGACCCCATAGGTGTTGTGCCCCCAGTACACCTGGTTCAGATACATTTCTAAAATTTCATTTTTGCTGAAAATTTGCTCCAAGCGCAGGGAAAGCACTGCCTCGGCCACTTTGCGGCTAAAGGTTCGCTTTGGCGTCAGGAACAAATTTTTGATCAGCTGCATAGTAAGGGTTGAGCCTCCCTCCATGGTCTCACCATGCTCAAGGTTGACCAGTAAGGCACGGGCAATGCCCCCAGGATTGACGCCGGGATGGTAGTAAAAATAGCTATCCTCAATGGCGAGAACGGCGCGTTTGAGATTGGGAGCAATGTGATTCAGGTGCACCACTTCCCGGTTGGCTTCGCCGTGAATGCTGCTGAGATGTTGGCCGTTGATGTCAAAAATGTACGTGGTCTGGGTGGGAACATAGTTACGCAACACCCGCACATCCGGTAGGTTACGGAAGCTGACTGCCAAACCGACTAAACTACCTGCGATCGCAGCACTGGAGAGCAGCACCAACGTCAACAGGGTTTTACCCGCAATCTGACAAACGGAGCCAATAAATTCGGGAATCGGGGCGGGGGGGCGGCCTTTTGCCGCAAAGTCTTGGATGACAAATTCACGTCCTCACTCCAACAGGGACAATAACAGACTTGGCAGCCCGAATGCCAACAATCTTCAGGCTCACCGTCTCACTTAAAATTATAAGGAAGGGGTTTGGGTGTCATAGGTTACAACTACCATAACTCCGAGTGTCATCGCGCCTGCCAGCACTCCCGCCTTCGTGTAGGCTGTTGGAAGAGTCTCACAAACTAGATTAGACGTTTATTAAGACCATTGATTTAGGTATGGTTACAGAGCACTTGCCGGTTGATCCTCCCGAATTGTCCTGGCTGTTTCGGGGGGTGAGTGAAATTTTCCCCCAGCAACTGGCATCACTCGACCCCGGTGAAAATCTTGTCCAGCAACTCCGCCAGTGCGATCGCCCCCTACGGGTGAAACTGGGGATTGACCCCACGGGAGCCGACCTGCATCTGGGGCATAGCATTCCGGTCCGTAAACTGCGGGCATTTCAAGATGCCGGACATCAGGCCGTGCTGATCATTGGGGATTTCACAGCTCGGATTGGTGACCCGACGGGTAAATCAGAGGTTCGTCGCCAGTTGAGCGAGGATGAAGTGGCTGAGAATGCCCAAACCTACCTCGATCAGGTGCGATCGATTCTGGATTTTGAGACCCCCGGACGCCTAGAGATTCGCTATAACTCGGAATGGCTCTCCCAGATGGATCTGGGCAAAACGCTCGGGTTGCTCTCGACCATGACCGTGGGACAGATGTTAGCCAAGGAAGGCTTTGCCGAACGCTATAAAAAAGAGACTCCGATTTTTCTTCATGAGTTCCTCTATCCACTGATGCAGGGGTACGACTCTGTGGCCGTGGCGGCGGATGTGGAATTGGGGGGTACCGATCAGAAATTTAATATTGCCGTCGGGCGAGATTTGCAGCGACAGTTTGGACAGCGGCCTCAGTTTGGAGTGTTGCTGCCAATCCTGATTGGCACCGATGGGGTGCAGAAAATGTCCAAGTCATTAGGGAATTATGTGGGGTTGGCGGAGCACCCCAGCGATCAATATCAAAAACTCCAAAAAGTCCCCGATCATCTGCTGGAGTCATACTTTGAGCTGCTGACGGATCTGCCCCTGGATGCCTTGCCGACGAATCCCCGCGATCGCCAGGGTCTGCTGGCATTTGCGGTAGTACGTCAATCCCATGGTGAGGCTGCTGCCCAAGCGGCTCAAGTGGCTGCACAGTCTGCGGGACAAGCGGGAAGCGTGCCAGAATTTTCCCTGGCAACCGTTCAATTCCCGGCTAAATTATTTTATCTGTTGAGTGCCAGCAGTTTGTGTAAAACCAGCTCCGAGGCTCGCCGCCAATTGCAAGCAGGGGCAGTCAAGCTCGAAGGACAGCGACTGGATCACGTGGATCAAATTTTTCAGACCCCTGACGATCTCTACGGCAAAGTGCTGCAATTAGGTAAAAGCAAATTTACCCGCTTTATCCCTTAATCCACTCTGACTACTGCTGTGATTTCCCCTGCCAACATGATGTCAGTCGCCGACCGAATTATTGTGCCGTTGGATGTACCGAGCACTGCTCAAGCGATCGCCCTGATGGAGCAGTTGCCCCAGGTAAGCTTTTGGAAGGTGGGGCTGGAGCTATTTGTCCACAGTGGGGGAGAAATTCTCACCTTGCTGAAGTCCCGACAGAAACGCGTGTTTCTTGACCTGAAATTCCACGATATTCCCAATACGGTGGCCGCCGCCTGCCGCAGCGTCGCTGGCTGGGAAGTGGATTTGCTCACCATTCATGCCACTGTGGGTAAAACAGGGTTGAAGGCGGCCCACACTGCCCTGCAAGCTCAGTCGCCTAAAACGCAGCTAATTGCAGTCACCCTCCTGACCAGCATCTCAGCACGACAGTTGGCCTTGGAGCTGAAAGTTCCCTTAGAACTGCCAGAATATACCCTCCAAATGGCACTTCTAGCTCAGGAGAGTGGATTGTCGGGGGTTGTGTGTTCCCCCCAGGAAGTCGCCACCCTCCGGCGGGTTTGTGGCGAGGATTTACTGCTGGTGTGTCCAGGGGTGCGTCCCACTTGGGCCGATGCAGGGGATCAAAAACGCACCCTAACCCCCGTAGAGGCGGTGACCGCCGGAGCGGATTATTTGGTGATGGGTCGTCCGATTACGGCGACATCCGACCCTGGTACTGCCTTTGAGCGGATTTGTGAGGAACTGACGGCAATCCAATCATAGGCAAGAGCCGCTGATCAAAAGGTGCCCTTAAACAAGCCCTTGGGACGCACCAGCAAGACCCCAATCATCACCAGCAGGGCAACTCCCAGCTTGTATTGGGTTCCCAGGATGGGGGTACTCATTTCTTGGGCAATGCCAATCACCAAGGCTCCGGCGATCGCCCCGTAGGGGTTGCCAATGCCTCCCAAGATCACAGCGGCAAAGGTCGGCAAAATCAAAAACCAGCCCATATTGGGTCGCACTGCTTCTGTGAGACCATAGAGACTCCCTCCCAGGGCTGTCAGCACTGCCGTGATCACCCAGGTCCACAGCACCACACGGTCAACATTAATTCCCGTTACCCGTGCCAGATCGGTATTGTCGGCAACCGCTCGCATGGCTTTGCCAATTTTGGTATTTTGCAGCAGATAGTGAAGGAGCAGCATGGCGGCGATCGCTAACCCAATCACAATCAAATTATCGGAGGCAATTTTTAGTCCGAAAAATTCCTGGGCGGGCATCACGGGAATCTGATAGCGCTGGTTGCCTCCCCCCCAAACCAGAATCACCCCATTGCGGATGAACAGGGCCAACCCAATGGAAATAATCATCAAGGTTGTAGAAGTGGCGCGGCGATCGCGCATCGGAGACCACAACAACTTCTCACTGAGCAAAAAAGCCATGACGGTGCCGACGGCTCCCACCAGCATTGCCAACCAGAGGGTGATCCCAGATGCATTGGCCACCAGGGTCAGGTAGGCTCCCAGGGTCATCAAGTCCCCATGGGCAAAGTTTGCAAGCCGCAGAATTCCGTAGGTTAAGGTGAGCCCTACCGCTGCCAGCGCTATAATACAGCCAACTGCAACGCCGTTTAGCAACAGCTGAGCCAGTTGTAAGTCCATGTCAAATCCTATGTGCATGCTATGGATTTTGATTGTCCTAGAAGCGAAGCTGTTTGGAAAGCGATCGCAGCGATTTGATTCACTAGAAACCATCCAGCGACCATGAGTGATTTAGATCACTTATGGGTTGCCGAATCGCTTGTCAAGATGGAAAGCTAGGCACGATTTGAATCAGGCTGCCCTGACCATTTGCCGTTCCCCTGGTCAACTCCTCTGATGCCACCCCTACTGAAACCCGTCCCCAGCGGTTCCCGTAAACGATGGTTGTACCGTCAGGCCCTGGCCAAAGATCGGCCTCCGGCGATCGCTCCGCTGCTGTCTCCTACTCCTGAGTTTTGTCTCCTCACCCCCTGGTACGTCCCTCTGAGAAGTTACCCAGGTTCTGGCTGGGCTGGGAAACAACTATCCCCCTGGGGTTTGGGCTTGCTGGCAGCAATTTGTTTGGGGCTCTGGCTTCCTCTCAATTCTGGCAACAGCCCTGCCAGTGCTGAGCCTGCCCCCGTCCCCACCGAACATAACCCTCAAGCAACCGCCACTCGTAGTAACCCAACGGTGATCACCCAACTAATGGGTCAGTGGCAATGGCAGTCTCCCTCGGGTCAAGTGGTGACGTTTATTTTTGCCCCCGATGGCAGGCTGGTCATTACCGTGCCCGTGGTCTCGGGAGGTACTCGCGTAGCGGAGACCCACTATACAATCAATTCCATCCCCCACCCCATGCACCTAGACATGGCCCTCGGCGAGACGGAGAATGCCCTCACCATCTTTGAGCTAACCCCTGAGGGCAAATTACGCCTACAACTAGAAGGCATTCGTCCCAATCAACCCCGCCCCGCCACCTTTACCTCCAGCGCCATTTTGTTCCAAAAGGTTTCTAACGCCACGAGTCTGCCCCCTGGGGCACTCCCGACCAAATAACGGTATCGATCCCCATGAATCACCCCGTCCTGGCAGTTCGCAATCTGCAGGTTCAGTTTCCCAGTGCAGATGGATTGATCCAGGCCGTCAAGGGGGTTTCCTTTGAGGTTCAGCGGGGACAAACCTTGGGAATTGTCGGGGAGTCAGGCTCTGGGAAATCCGTGACCGCCCTGACCGTCATGGGGTTATTACCCGCTGCCACTCAAGTGGCTGGGGAGATTTGGTTCCAACACCCGGAAGCGGAGCCCGTGAACCTCTTAACCCTACCGCCTGATCAACGGCGCACCTATCGGGGTCGGCAAACGGCGATGATTTTTCAGGAACCCCTGAGTTCTTTAAATCCCGTTTATACCTGCGGCTTTCAGTTAATCGAGGCTCTACGCCAGCATCAGACCCTTAGTCCCGCAGCAGCTCGGCGGCAAGCCTGGGCGTTACTGCAAGAAGTCAAGCTGCTAGCCAGCAATGAAGCGTTACGGGAGCAGGGACTGGCAGTCCAAGCAGAGAATTTGGGTCATCAGACCTCCCTGACCAACCGCCAGCTGCATCAGTGGGTGAATCGCCAAAAACAGGCACTCTTGGATCGCTATCCCCATCAACTTTCCGGGGGGCAAATTCAGCGAGTGATGATTGCCATGGCCCTTGGCTGTCATCCTAGTGTATTGATTGCCGATGAACCGACCACGGCCCTTGATGTCACGGTTCAGGCAACCATTCTAGAGTTACTGCGGGAATTGCGCGATCGCCGTCAGATGTCGATGATCTTTATTACCCACGATCTGGGGATTATTGCCGAAATTGCCGATAGGGTCGCGGTAATGTATCAGGGTCAGATTGTTGAAGCGGGTCCGGTGGAGCAAATCTTTGCCCATCCCCAGCATCCCTACACCCGTGGCTTATTGGCCTGCCGCCCCCGCCCTGATCTGCGACTCCAGTTTCTCCCAACTATTTCGGACTTCATGACGGGCAATGGGGAGCCTTCAACCGCTGCTACTGTTGTCCCCCAGCCCCTGGTTTCTGATGCTGAAATTCCGCCAGAGGTCCTCACCCAACGGCTGACGACCCTGCAACAACAATCGCCGCTGCTTTCAGTGCATCACCTCCAAGTTGCCTTTCCGGTGCGAGGTCTATGGGGTGAAACCAAACGCTACACCTTGGCGGTCAACGATGTCAGCTTTGATGTCTATCCGGGGGGAAACCCTGGGATTGGTGGGGGAGTCGGGCTGCGGCAAAACCACCCTGGCGCGCACGCTGTTGCGCTTGATCCGCCCTGCCAGTGGCCAAATCTGGTTTGAAGGTCGGGAGGTCACCACCCTTAGCGGGCTACCCCTGCGTCAACTCCGTCGAGATTTGCAAATTATTTTCCAAGATCCTTTTAGTTCCCTGGATCCCCGAATCACCATTGGGGATGCGATTATCGAGCCGTTGCAAATCCATAGCGCCCGTTCCCATCCCCGCCGCGATCGTGATCGGGCTGCCTACCTGTTAGAACGGGTGGGACTGAGTTCTGATTGGACCCACCGCTATCCCCATGAATTTTCAGGGGGACAACGGCAGCGGGTTTGTATTGCCCGAGCCTTGGCCTTAAATCCGAAATTCATCATCTGTGATGAGTCAGTTTCCGCCCTAGACGTTTCGGTACAGGCTCAGGTGTTAAATCTCCTGAAAGAACTGCAACAAGAGTTTGGTCTGACCTATATTTTCATTTCCCATGATCTCAGTGTGGTCAAGTTCATGAGCGATCGGATTCTGGTGATGAACCAGGGCAAGGTGGAAGAGATTGGCCCAGCTGAAGAGATTTATCACCATCCTCAGCGACCCTATACCCAGCAATTGATTGGTGCCATTCCCGTGGTCAGTCTTGAACGCATTCAAGTCCGGCAAGCCCAGCGGCTGAGGGGCATGGAGCGCGGTTGACCCAAGGTCGCGGGGAGGGACTAATGCCGGATTCTTGCCAGTAAGGCTTTCCAGGCAAAATGGGGCAGTGCCAACATCCGTCGCCACCGCCAGGGTTCTTGGTAAAGACGGTAGACCCACTCCAGATGATGTTCCCGCAACCACTTCGGGGCACGTTCCTTTGTACCTGCCCATATGTCCAGACTGCCCCCGACACCAATCCAGATAGCGTGAGGACAGAGGGCACGATGCTCGGCAATCCAATATTCCTGACGGGGAACCCCCAATCCCACCAAAATCAAACTGGGCTGCAAAGCTTGCAGGGTTTGACGAAAGGCAGGTTGGTCTTCCTGGCTGAGAAATCCATGCTGGCTCCCCGCGATCGCCAGATTGGGGAGCCGGTGCTGCCAAACCTGGGCGGCTTTGTCAGCGACCCCTGGGGCTGCCCCAAAGAAGAAGACAGAATGCCCCTGCCCCTGATGACCCAAATCCTGGATCAGGGCTTCCGCCAGTTCTATTCCAGGACTGCGCTGGACATGGTGACCATATAACTTCAAGTAAAGGACAACCCCGGCCCCATCGGGAATCACTAGCTCTGCTTGCCGAATCACCTGGGCAAGTTCTGGGGTTTTCTCAGCCTGCATTGCCATTTCAGCATTCAGGGTTACCACATGCCCCCCTTGGTGTTGACGCAGGCGAGCCGCCAACCAAGCTGCATAGTTTTCCAAGAGGTGAAGGGGAATTCCCAACACAGGGAACGTAGCCGGTGTCTGCGCGATCGCCTGACTCATGGAGCGTGCCTCAAAGCCAAGGGAAACTCAACCGTTGTCCTGACAGCCTCCTGATCTTACCACCCAGCATTTGCAGCTCTGGGCGCGTTCAGGGATACCCCCGTGCTGGCAACCAAAAATTTCTATATCATTGGAGCGGCGGAGTATTGACATATTTTTACAAAGTGTTACATTAGTTTACATAGAGATACGAAAGAAATACGAAATGGGGTTCCTCACTATGTACACAACCGATAGTCAAGGTGTTCTCAACGCTTACGCCAGCGAATTGCCCACCTATCTCGCCGAATATCCTTCCGTTGACCAACAGCGTCAGTATGCCCTCCAGGGTGCTTTTGCAATTTTGCTGGTCACCTTCACCCTGCTGACGGCCTTCGCTGTCAGCTAATCGATACGTTGCCAGAGAGCTGATATCCTCACCACGCCGCGATCTGGCTGCCCAATCCCTCCATTCCCTCTCACTGAAAGGTAAGTATCATGACGATTTTATTTTCGCTGTTTGTCGTCGCTTGGGTTGCTGCTGCCGTCATTGGAACTCAAGCTTATTTTCGGGGGGAACAAACGAAACCTATCCACGAGCGCAACTGGCGCTCTGCATCCTTCGAACAACTGGCTGTCAGCGTCACGGGGGTGGAAACGGACTATAGCCAGCGCGTTCCGGCCTATGGTCTAGATGCTTACAGCAGCGGCTTGTTGCCCAACGCCTAGTTCGATGCTGATTGCTGAAGTAGCCAAAAGCCGCTGTAGGTGATTCCCGAGTCATCCGGTTGCACTAGCAGAAAGTGTAATCCTTGCGCCAACCTACACCGCGTTGCATATAACTGAGCCGCAGCTTCCACCTCGGAGTCTGTGAAGGTGCTAATCACCCAGCGATCGGCCAGTCCGGCCTCCAGGATTAGTCCATCAGGTGCTCCAGGGCTATAGTTCAAAGTCACTGGTTCCACACTCTGGAGCCAGCGGGCTAACCGCATCGACTGTCGCCCTCCATCAATCACCACGCCGGGAATTGCCACATGAGAAGCCAAGCCCAACCGCAAGGGCAACAGCTCCTCCGGCATGTGCAGCACTGGTATGGGTCGCTCCCCAAAGGCGATCGCCAATTCACCCGCTGGTAAATTAGCAAAACGCCACCGTTCTCCCCACAACTGTTCTGACAAGGGCAGGGGTGGGAGTTTGGGAATCTCTAGGGGATCATAGGGCTGGTGATTGTAATTGGGTAGATGGGGATATGCTTGGGCACACTCCCTCAGCCATTCCTGGAGTGCAGGCAGTTTTCGTTTGGGAACAACGGCAAACCCCAATTCTTGGCAAGCAGTTGTTAGTAAGGTCAAACTTTGGGGACGAAAGACTTGGAGACTATCAGGTTTGTGCTGTGTTGTCGCGATCGCCTGTTGTAGTTGCAGCGCTAACCACTCTGCATTGGCATTGGCTTGGGGACAGAGGGCACTGAAGGTCAGAGATCGGGTTTGATCACAGATCAATAGTTCCCAAAGGGGTTGTCCACTCTCGTCTTGTAAGGGACGGCGATAAAAATCAGCTTGCCAAATTGTCATCATTTGAGTCTGTCACCCAACAACTTTGCTTAAACTTGATCCCCAATCACTGGACTGTGGCATCCCCTCCGTCATCGGAGGGTATTTTCTAGTCTCCCATGTCCCGGTCAGGCGGAGGATAGCGATACACTGAGGGGCGACGTTACTCCTTCTGCATACATGCAGCTCCCCCAAGCATTCCTCCCCCCATTCCTGCTCCTCGATCCACAACTTCAGAGCTGGTTAGTAGAAGATATGGGGCGTGGCGATCGCACGACCCAGGCAATTTTCCCCACAGGTTCTCAGACGAGACAGGCAGCATGGATCGTCAAAGAAGCTGGGATTATTGCGGGTCTTCCCATTGCCGCCCGAGTGTTTCAGCTCCTTAACCCTGAGGTGGAACTAACCCCCACCGTGCCAGAGGGACAGTGGTGCGATCTCGGTCAGGTTGTCGCCACCCTGGTTGGCCCCCTGGATGCCCTGTTGACGGGAGAGCGAGTGGCTCTGAACCTGGCGATGCGTCTGAGTGGGATTGCTACCTTAACCCGCCAGTATGTGGAGCAAATTCTGGATCTGCCCACCCAACTGGTCGATACCCGCAAAACCACCCCAGGGCTGCGGCTCCTGGAAAAATATGCATCCCAGGTGGGAGGAGCGGTAAACCACCGGATGGGTTTGGATGATGCGGTGATGATTAAAGACAATCACATTGCCGCTGCGGGAGGAATTGGGGCGGCGATCGCCCATATTCGTGCCCGGATTCCCTACCCATTGGCCATTGAAGTGGAAACAGAAACCCTGGCACAAGTTGCGGAAGCCCTGACCCATCGGGTGGACATCATCATGCTCGACAATATGCCCCTCGCACAAATGCAGCAGGCCGTCCAGATGATACGTCAACACAATCCCAATATCAAAATTGAAGCTTCGGGGAACATTACCTTGCCAACCCTCCGGGCAGTGGCGACAACAGGGGTGGGCTATATTTCCACCAGTGCTCCGGTGACCCGCTCCACCTGGTTAGATCTGAGCATGAAGCTCTACCCCTGAGAACTCATGGACAATGTTCCTCTGGTAACTGCGATCGTCCTGATCGTCATCGGTGTGTTGCTGGCAGTCAGTTCCCTCGCTAGCCGTGTCAGCAGCAAGTTGGGAGTTCCCACCTCCCTGGTGTTTCTCGGCATTGGCATGTTAGCAGGCTCCGATGGCCTCGGCGGCATCTGGTTCGATGACTTTGAAATCGCCTACATGTTTGGCACCTTAGCCATGGTGGTGATTTTATTCTCCGGGGGGTTGAACACACCGTTACCGCAAATCAAAAGCGCGATCGCGCCGACCCTAGTGCTATCAACCGTGGGAGTGCTGGGGATGGCTGTTCTGACTGCGGTGGGTGCTAAGGTTCTCGGATTGAGTTGGCCCGAAGCCCTGTTAGTGGGGGCGATTGTTTCTTCTACCGATGCCTCTGCGGTGTTTGCGGTTCTCCAAGGGGTCAATCTTCGCAAACGGGTTGCCCTCACCCTGGAGCTGGAGAGTGGTTTAAATGATCCAGTGGCGGTGATCCTGACCGTGGTGATGACCGCCAATCTCACCGCCACAGAGTCCTTGAACTGGACAATTTTGCCAGAGATGGTGCAGCAACTCTTGATCGGGGTCGGCATCGGGGGTGCAATGGGCTATCTAGGGCAATTGCTGTTGCGGCGGATCCCCCTCTCAACGGGGGCACTGGTTCCGGTTCTTTCCTTGGGGTTAGCGCTGATTGCCTACGGGATCGCCACCGTTGCCGACGGCAGCGGCATGCTGGCAGTTTATCTAGCAGGCATGGTGATTGGTAACAGTCCCCTGCCGGAACGGCAATTTCTCACGGGTGTCCATGATTCCTTTGCCTGGTTGGCCCAAGTGGGGATGTTTCTGCTTCTCGGATTACTGGTGTTTCCCTCCCGCCTCCCCGAAGTTGCCGCCAGCGGCCTATTCTTGGCAGGGTACCTGGCGATCGCTGCCCGCCCTCTGGTGGTGACCCTTTGCCTGCTGCCCTTTCGCTTTTCCTGGCAGGAAACCCTCTATGTCTCATGGGTGGGTTTAAGAGGGGGCTGTTCCGATTATTTTGGCAACCATTCCCGTATTGAGCGTTGCCAAATTTAGCAGCACCTGGGCGGATACCTTATACTTGTTTGACTTAGTCTTCTTTGTCGTGGTGGCCGGATCTGTGATCCCCGGCACGACCGTGCGTTGGGTGACTCGCAAGCTAGGGTTACTGGAACCGAAGCCCTCGACGAGTGCCTAGGCTCACCGTTGTCCCACACTGGAAAAATCGACAATTGTAATCCTATGACCCAGGAAGTGATCACCCTCCTTTCGACCCGTGAAATTGATAAAATGCGCCGGGCAGGACAACTGGCCGCCCAGCTACTCGATCACCTGACTCCGCTGGTGCAACCCGGCATTAGCACCCTGACTCTCAACGACGAAGCAGAGCGTTGGACCCAAGCCCATGGTGCCAAGAGTGCCCCCCTCGGGTACAACGGCTTTCCTAAATCGATCTGCACCAGTGTCAACGAGGTGGTTTGCCACGGCATTCCCAGAGCTGATGAAATTTTACAGAATGGAGACATCATCAACATTGATGTGACGTTGTTGGTCGATGGGTATCACGGGGATACCTCCCGGATGTTTTGTGTCGGTCAACCTTCGGAAACAGCCCGTCGCCTAGTGGAGGTGACGGAGAAATGTCTGCACTTGGGCATTGCCGAGGTGAAACCGGGCGCTCGAATTGGTGATATCGGTGCGGCCATTCAAACCTATGCAGAATTGCAAGGGTTCTCAGTGGTACAGGATTTTGTCGGTCATGGGATTAGTCATATTTTTCACACTGCCCCGCAGATCCCCCACTATGGCAGACGCAACACCGGCAAGCGCCTGCGCCCCGGCATGGTGTTCACTATCGAACCCATGATCAATGAAGGCACCTATGAGGTGGAAGTTTTGGCAGATAAATGGACTGCCGTGACCAAGGATCGGGGACTTTCTGCCCAGTGGGAACATACCCTTGCCGTGACGGAAACGGGGGTTGAAATTCTCACCCTGTCGTAAATCCGGAGCTAGCTCATCGCCAGCATCCGCTGGATCGGACGTAGTGCCGCCAAACGCATCGGTTCTGCTAGGGTAATTTCTGGGATACCGAGTTTCATCGTCCAATACAGCTTCTCAAGGGTATTCAGTCGCATAAACGGACACTCATTGCAGTTGCAATTATTCAGGGGGGGAGCCGGAATAAACTGCTTATGGGGTGCTTGCTTTTGCATTTGGTGAATAATCCCCGGTTCGGTAGCAACAATAAAGCTCTGCTGGGAACTTTGGAGACAATACTGTAGCAGTGCCGTTGTGGAGCCAATGTAACTGGCATGACGCAGAATCGCGGTTTCACATTCTGGATGGGCAATGACCGTGGCCGTGGGATGGGCCATCTGGAGTTGCACCAGCTTCTTTTCGGAAAAAGTTTCATGCACCACACAACTGCCCTGCCATAACAGCATCTCTCGTCCGGTTTGCTGCATCACATAGCGTCCCAGGTTACGATCTGGGGCAAAAATAATCGGCTGAGCTAGAGGAATCTGCCGGACAATTTTGACGGCATTGGCGCTGGTGCAAATGATGTCACTCATCGCCTTAATCTCAGCGGTACAGTTAATGTAAGAAATTACCAAATGATCCGGATGGGCAGCCTTGAAGGTCGCAAAGGCATCGGCAGGGCAACTGTCTGCCAGGGAGCAGCCTGCGTTGAGGTCTGGGAGCAACACGCGCTTGCCAGGATTGAGAATCTTGGCGGTTTCGGCCATAAAGTGAACCCCTGCAAACACAATCACTGCGGCTGGGGTGGTTGCTGCCTGCTGGGAAAGCCCTAAAGAATCACCAATATAGTCGGCAACATCTTGAATATCGGGTTCCTGATAATAGTGGGCTAAAATCACAGCATTCAGTTCCCGCTTCAAGATCTGGATAGCTGCAAACAAGTCGGTTGGGGGAAGCTGAGTGGTTGGGGGAAGAAGATTGGCAGCAGTGAACACAGTCTAAAGATCCCTAAGTAGAGACGAATTATGGTTGTTAACTACACTAACCATAATTAAAATTATAGTTAAACCTACCAAAAATCACAAGATGCAGTTGAATTCTGCCCAAGTGCTGTCAAAATCCTTCTAGCTTGCCTATTCTGGTATAGGAAGCTTATCAACCCTCAGCCCAGATTCTCAAGGAATTTCTATGCCCCGTTCCTGCCAATTTCCCCCCACGATGAAGATTGCGGTGGTTGGGGATGTGCATGATCTCTGGGATGCAGCAGATGGAGACGCATTGGCGGAGTTGGGGGCCGATTTATTGTTGCTGGTGGGAGATTTTGGCAACGAAGCAGTTGAGGTTGTGCGAGCCATCGCAGCGCTAGATATCCCCAAGGCCGTGATTTTGGGGAACCATGATGCCTGGTACTCGGCCTCGGAATGGGGGATGCGTCAGTGTCCCTATAATCGCACCCAGGAAGATCGAGTCCAACAGCAATTAGATCTCTTAGGGGGTACCCATGTGGGCTATGGCAAGCTCGACTTCCCCTCCCTGAACCTTACGGTTGTGGGGGCTCGTCCCTTTAGTTGGGGAGGCTCGGTCTGGAAAAATGTTGAATTCTATCAACAGCGCTATGGGATTGGTGGCTTTGAGGAATCAACAGCCTGTATTCTCAACGCTGCCCAGCGGGCGCACCACAATACCCTGATTTTCATGGGGCACTGTGGGCCCTATGGTTTGGGCGATCGCCCTGAAGATCCCTGTGGCAAAGATTGGCAACCCATTGGTGGCGATCACGGTGACCCGGACTTTACCGCTGCGATCGCCCAGACTCTTGAGTTGGGGAAAACCATTCCCCTGGTCGTTTTTGGTCATATGCACCACACCCTCCGCCACACCAAACAAGTCCTGCGCACCCCCGTTCATGTCGGCGCTGAGTCCACTGTTTACCTGAATGCGGCCGCTGTCCCGCGCGTGGTGCGCACCGCCGCAGGGCTACGACGTAATTTCTCCCTGGTCACCCTAGAGTCCGGCATAGTATCGCAGATCGCGCTGGTTTGGATCGATGAGCAGTTCAAAATTGTGTCGGAACAGGTTTGGTTTCACCGTCCCTACCCCCTGGTACCGGAACCCCAAAGCCTAGGATATTCCAGCTATTCTCTTGAATTAGGATCACGCGGCAGTTAGAAGGGCTCATAGGTAGCGATGGCGTGTTTCAGTTTGTCGACTACTTCCGTCGTTGCCATAGCTCCTAACTCTCCCTGGGCACGGGTACGAATACTCAGGGTCGTCGCTTCCACTTCTTTAGCTCCAACCACTGCCATCACCGGGATTTTATCTTTCTCCGCATTGCGGATTAGTTTCCCTAGGCGATCGCCACTGGTATCCACCTCAGATCGAATCCCCCAACGGCGCATTTGCTCGACCACTTGGTGCACATAGGCCAATTGTTCTTCGCCGACGGGCAGTAACCGCACCTGAATGGGGGCTAACCACAGGGGGAAATCCCCCTCATACTCCTCAATCAAAATCCCAATTAAGCGCTCAAGCGATCCAAAGGGAGCCCGGTGGATCATCACCGGACGTTGGCGTGTGCCATCCTCCGCTACGTACTCTAAATCAAACCGCTCCGGCAGATTGTAGTCCACCTGAACGGTTCCCAATTGCCACTCCCGCTCCAGGGCATCCTGGAAGATAAAGTCCAGCTTCGGTCCGTAGAAAGCTGCTTCTCCAATGCCTTCGAAGTAGTTCATCCCCAGGGTTTCCACCGCACGGCGGATGGCTGCCTGGGATTTTTCCCACGCCTCATCAGAACCAATGTACTTATCAGAGGTTGGGTCGCGGAAACTCAGACGGGCACGAAAGTTTTGTAGCTTCAAACTTTTAAAAACTGCCAGAATCAGATCCACGACGTTCAAGAACTCCGCATCCAGTTGTGCTGGGGTGACAAACAAATGGGAGTCATCCACCGTAAAGCCTCTGACGCGGGTCAGTCCCCCCAATTCCCCCGATTGCTCATAGCGGTAGACAGTCCCAAATTCGGCGAGGCGCATGGGTAACTGGCGATAGGAGCGCAGTTCACTCTTATAGATTTGAATATGAAACGGACAGTTCATCGGCTTTAGGACAAAGCCCTGCTCTAAGGCAGCAGCTTCGGCACTCTCGGCCATCAGCGGGAACATATCCTCGTGATATTTTTGCCAGTGCCCCGAGGTTTTGAATAAATCCACGCGGGCAATGTGAGGGGTGACAACCTGCTGGTAGCCGCGCTTCAGTTGCTCCTGCTTCAGAAAATCTTCTAGCACCGAGCGCAGGGTCGTCCCCTTCGGGGTCCACAGGGGTAAGCCTGGCCCCACGGGATCTGCAAAGATAAACAAACCCAATTCTTTGCCCAGTTTTCGATGATCGCGGCGCTGGGCTTCAAGCTTCCGACGTTTGTACTCAGCCAACTGCTCGGGGGTTTCCCAGGCCGTGCCATAGATTCGCTGCAACTGAGCCTTGGTCTCATCGCCTCGCCAATAAGCTCCGGCAACACTCTCTAGCTCAATGGCATCGGGGTTAATCTCAGCAGTATTTTCCAGGTGGGGGGCCAGCACAGAGATCCCACCACTGATCCCCCAGATGGTAGAGGGTAATCGGCTCCTCAAGACCCGCTAAAATTTCTAGCTTGTAGGGTTCTTGAATCGCCTGAATCCGTTGTTGCGCCTCCTCCCGACTCACCTGTTCTCGATGGACGGGCAACTTACGGTTGATAATCTTCACCATCTCTTTTTTGATGGTCTTCAAATCTTTATCTGTGAAGGGTTCAGGATGGTCAAAGTCGTAGTAGAACCCATTTTCAATCCATGGTCCAATGGTGACTTGAGCCTTGGGAAACAGCTTCTGTACCGCCATCGCCATCACATGGGAGGTGGTGTGGCGAATTTTCTTCAACGTCTCCGACTCACTGGTTCGGAGGAGATGAATTTTCGCAGGTTCAGCAGAGGGAAAAACAGGGACAGACATGGATGTCAATGAAGAAAATTCAGAACGCAATCGAGAACGCCAGAGGAGTTCAGCATCCTCTCTACCTCTATCTTAACTAGGGGATCTGCTCCTCGGAGAGCCATCCCTGAGAGAAGCAGGGGATCTCAAACATAGTACGGAATATCAACGCGTTACCATTTAAATATCAGGCTCTACACCCAAGGCACGATACCGAGTCTCAGTTTACCGGGACCTGAAGGGAAGGGGTAAAGATAGGATCACAACCACTCTGGGACAATTTTCAGGACTGATGGGGCGGTGTCGGCAGCTTTCAAACACAAAAAACCTGTTTTTTAGGCTCCCTGGAGCAGGCAAATCTCCGAACACGGGTACAGTAGGCACAGGAGGAGGCTCCTACGGTCTAACTGCTGAAACCAGCCACTAAGGGGGAGCCTGGAGTAAAGACTTCGAGGCTGGTGGTATGGCATCATTTGGTAACAGCATGTTGGCAGGCTCCTCCCCTGATTTGGGATGGAGAACACGATTCGTTCACCGAATAACCCACAGAGATAAAAGTTAAAAGTTTGGTGCACAACCCCTGGATGAGGGCCTGATCGCAGCGTTAAAGAATCAATATCTGAACAATGACTTACAATAACCAATTTCAAATTTGCTAAAAATCTGGCGCGGAGGGACTCAAATGCTACAGCTACTTTACATCCTTGCTTTTACAATTCTGGCCTTCTTGGCAGTTGGCAACCTCATCCGTAGCCTCCTGACCCTCGGAATTGAAGCCCAGCGTACCTATTCTCCAGTGGGTTGGGGGACGAGTGGTCAGCCCGACGCTAGTTTTACTCCCCATCCGCAATCCCGTTCCTCCCCCCACCCAGAACTCTTGGATGCCGCGGGCAATGTCATCAATGAACCCCTGCTGGTGATGCGTTCGATGACTGTTGAAGATGCCAGAGAGCGCTTAGATGCCCTCTATGAGGCATCTCCTGGTTATGATGGCGAGTCTCGGGATGAGTGATTCAGTAAGGTAAAAGATGATGGGATTTCTTTGGCAGCAGGTACAGACTTTTCTAAACCGCAAGGTTGAGCCAGCCCAACTGCAAGAGCTAAAAATTGAGCTTCTGGAAGAGTCCACGGCGGATTCCAGCTATCTGATTCTGATCATTGGTTCCTGCGCGATCGCCACCTTAGGGTTACTGTCCAACAGTGCCGCTGTCATCATTGGGGCCATGCTCATTGCCCCCCTGATGTCCCCGATTCGAGGCATTGCCTTAGGGGCTCTCGAAGGCAGCCCCGAACTTTTTCGTCGTGGCTTCTTGTCTGTAATCCTGGGCACCCTGATAGCAACTACCCTGGCTTGTTTCCTAGGAGTGTTGGTGAGCCTGCCAACCTATGGCAGTGAGATTCTTGCCCGTTCCCAGCCCAATATTCTGGATCTGGGAATTGCGATCGCCGCAGGTGGGATTAGCGGGTATGCGCGGGTGCGTCCCAAAATTTCAGATACGTTGGCTGGTACGGCGATCGCCGTGGCACTGATGCCCCCGGTATGCGTGATTGGCTTGGGACTGGCCCAGCTGAATCTCCCCCTCAGCCAAGGGGCAACCCTGCTCTACCTGACCAATTTGTTGGGAATTACCCTTTCCTGTATGTTGGCTTTTTGGCTGACGGGCTATACACCCCTAGCCCAAGCTAAACAGGGACTGGCTTGGACCCTTGCCTTGACCGGGGTCTTACTGATTCCCCTCAGCTACAGTTTTGCTGAATTGGCGCGACAAGCCCGATTAGAAGCCAGCCTCAAACAGGCTTTACTCAATCGCACCATTACCTTTCAGAAGCTCGAGCTAGTGCACTTGGAAACCAACTGGCTGCATCAGCCCCCTGAGGTGCGGTTGACAGTGCGGGCAAAACAACGAGTGACGCCAAAACAGGTGCAACTTCTGGAAGAATTTGTTGCCAAAGCCATGAAACAGCCTTTTAAGCTGATTTTTGAGGTCAGCCAGGTGGAGGAAATAACTAGAGAATCTGATCCTGAGGCTCTGAACTCACAAAACCCGTGACCTTCGAGAAGGTCACGGGTTTTGTGTCTGTATGGACTAACGGAGGAAGGTCTACAAGGGATGGAACAGCAAGTCTGGAAAGAAACGGTTGAATTCGATCAGAATGCCAGCTGTAATCACCATCCAAGCCGTAGCTAATACGGGAGCTGTCGAAAGGTACTTAAGGAAATACTGCATGTGCAATTCTCCGAAGAATGATTGAATTAAAGGAGTTTAGCAATTAGCGTGGAGAGACCGGAATCTCAGAATCTTTGGCAGTCAACTCACCTGATGCCAGTTCCTTCAAAGCTGCTAGGGGCCATGCAAAACCTGTGAGCATACATTTGATGGCTAACGGAACATCAATAATAACTTCTTTCTCTTCAGGGGAATCCCCTTTCTTGATGGCCTGTAGGTAGGAACGACCTACCCAACCAATCCAACCTGCGATGAATAGAAACAGGAGGCTGGGGATGGTAAATTCACCAGCATGACTGAAACGTCCATCGACAATCAGGTGGGGTAACCCATCTTCGCCGCAGAGTAGACCAGACTTCGCGTAGAAGTCAAAACGCTTAGCTGCCGTAGCACTGACAGAGGTCTGCGCTCGCTGCTTAAAAGCAGCCGATTGACTACAAGGGGTCAAGCCCGCGACATCCGCAGAGGCAGTGGGAGCAAACCCAATCCAGAGGGTAAAAACAAGTAACAAAGCAAACAATCGACGCATGGAATTCTTCCCTTCTCTTACAAAACACAACGTTTGTAGTACAAAAGGATGAGACTTTTTGTACAGGCGAGTTAGAGATCCCGCCCCATATCCGACCTACTAAAAGCAGGCACGAATACTTTAGACTGAATCCACTACTCCTTAGCCAGTAGTGGCGATCCTATGGATACCTCACCTCAGGCGGCTCACCCATCCAAAACGTTACCAGCAAATGGCAATTGTTTTAGCAATTGAAACAAGTTGTGACGAAACAGCAGCGGCAATTGTAAATAATTGTCATGTTTGTAGTAGTGTCGTGAGCTCGCAAATATCCCTCCATCGCCAATACGGCGGGGTGGTACCAGAAATGGCTTCCCGGGAACACGTAGCCATCGTCAATGCCGCGATCTCCCAGGCAATGCAATCCGCCCATTTGAATTGGTCAGAGATCGATGGCATCGCGGTTACCTCAGCCCCCGGCCTGGTGGGTGCCTTGTTGGTCGGGTTAAGTGCCGCCAAGACCCTCGCAGTGTTGCATCATAAGCCTTTTTTGGGGGTACATCACTTAGAAGGGCACATTTATGCCTCCTACTTAACCGATCCCACCTTGCAACCGCCGTTTCTTTGTCTGCTGGTTTCTGGCGGTCATACCAGCCTGATCTTCGTCAAGAACTGTGGCGATTATGAGACCCTCGGGCAAACCCGCGATGATGCCGCGGGGGAAGCCTTTGATAAGGTGGCTCGGTTGTTGGATCTGGGCTATCCCGGTGGCCCCGCCATTGATCTCCTGGCAGCTCAGGGGAATCCCCAACGTTTTCCCCTCCCCGAAGGTCAGATTTCATTACCTGGGGGGGTATATCATCCCTATGACACCAGCTTCAGTGGTCTCAAAACGGCGGTTTTACGTCTGGTACAAAAGCTAGAGCAAACGGGGCAGGTGCCCTTACCCGTAGCCGATCTGGCTGCCAGTTTTCAGGCAGCGGTGGTGCGTGCCTTAACGCGACGGGCGATCGCCTGTGCCCTGGACTATGGTCTGGGCACAATTGTTGTGGGAGGTGGGGTCGCTGCGAACCGAGGACTACGGCAACAGTTGCAACAGGCCGCAGCCCTCCATAACCTGCATGTCCTGTTCCCACCGATGCAGTTCTGCACCGATAATGCGGCCATGATTGCCTGTGCAGCGGCGGATCATCTTAACCGAGGTCACTGCTCCCCCCTAACCCTCGGAGTCCAGTCCCGTCTAGCGATCGCCGATGTCATGCAACTCTATCAACCGGATTGAGGAATCCTGTAGCCATGCCGATCCGGGACGCCCTCCTGACCGATCTCCCTGCGATTGTTAGCATCTACAACGCTGCCATCCCAGGCCGATTAGCCACCGCAGATTTGGAGCCAGTGACCCTAGAGAGCCGACTGGCTTGGTTTCAAGCCCACTCTCCCACCCGACACCCCATTTGGGTGTTTGAAGGGACGGACGCGATGGCCAGCAGTTCAGCGCACTCCTCTGACGAGGGGGTGTCAATGACCATCGCGGGTTGGTTGAGCTTTCAAGCTTTTTACGGACGACCCGCTTACCGGGCTACAGCAGAACTCAGCCTCTATGTAGCCCCCCAGCACCATCGCCAGGGCATTGGGCGGCAACTCTTAGAGCAGGCACTGCGATCAGCCCCTGACCTAGGTCTCAACATACTGCTGGGCTTTATTTTTGCCCATAATCAGCCCAGCTTGAAGCTATTTAAGACGCTGGACTTCCAGCCTTGGGGGCACTTGCCCGGCATTGCTAACTTAGACGGCACGGAGCGGGATTTGGTGATTGTAGGGCGACGAATTACAGGACAGCTTTGGAACTGTCCCTGTCGTTCCAAGGACTCAGAACCCTTAGGGTAAAGTTAAGAATATTTTCAGTGCCCTGCCCACCATGATGTCCAAACCCCTGATGCGTGCATGATCTCGCTCTCCTCTGCCCATGAAACACTGTCCCTGTCCCCCATGACCCAGGAAGCTCCGGTAACCTCCCAACTTTCCCCCTGGTTAACACCATTGATTTACAACCTGGGGCGTCATGGGTTAATGCCACTCTATTTTCAGCAGATAGAGATTGTCGGACAGGAGCACTTACCCACCAGCGGCCCTGTGATTCTGGCACCCACCCATCGCTCCCGCTGGGATGCCCTCGTGGTGCCCTATGCGGCGGGACGAGATATCACCGGACGCGATTTACGCTTTATGGTGTCAATTAATGAGATCAAGGGAGTTCAGGGTTGGTTTATCCGCCGGCTGGGTGGCTTTCCCATTGACCCCCTGCAACCTGCGATCGCCAGCCTGCGCCATGGGGTGGGACTGCTGTGCCAGGGTGAGACCCTCGTGATCTTTCCGGAAGGAGCGATCTTTCGAGAACCAGGAATTCACCCCCTCAAGCCTGGCCTTGCCCGACTGGCCTTACAAGCAGAAGCCCATCAACCGGGCTTGGGAATCCAAATTGTTCCCATCTATATTCAATACAACCAGCCCATCCCCCAATGGCGATCGCAGGTTCAGGTAAAGATTGGGGCTCCCCTTGCCGTCTCAACCTACGATTCAACGGCGTTGAAACCCAGCGCCCAACACTTGACATCCGATCTAGCGGGGGCGCTCCAGCAGTTACTCCCCGCTCAACGCCAAGAACTCGGTCAACCCTGTCCGAGCCTGAGTCACTGATCCCATCCCCAGGGATAGACCCAGGTCACCCAATGGTAAGATACGCGAAGTTTGAGTCAGTCCATTATTGCTCAATTCTCTAAGTCCTCCATGCTAGCTTCTGGAACCGTTCGCCTTCTCTTCGCTCCCCGTTGGACAGCTGTCCCCGTGGCAGCCGCGTTAACGTTGCTATCTATCTTGCCGAGTCTGGCGCAAACGCCTTCCTCCAGTCCCAGCCCTGAACAACCCGCACCCGCTGATTCCGGCCCCACTCTGGTGCGTCCCGTTGGTTCTGAGACCAGTATTCTCAGTGTTGCCGGTGGGCAGCGACTGATGAATGAGGCAGGGGCTGCGGTCTCAGCCCAAAACTACCCCCTGGCTGTACAGAAACTGCAACAGGCACGGGAAGTTTTCAATCAACTTTCGAACTTCAATCAGGATCTCGCTACAACTTTTTCTGGGATAGATAATCGCATTGCTGATTCCCAGCGCCGTAAAGCTCTGGAAGCGGCTCAGATTCGGGATCAGGTTACCTACCAATTGGCCCTAGTGCATCGAGCACAAAACAAGCCAGAGCTGGCCATTCCCCTGCTGGTTCAAGTTGTTCGATCTCAGCAACCCACCCGGGAGTTAGGGAAAAAGGCCTATCAGCAATTGTTTGAGTTGGGATTTGTAGAGACCCCATTCCCCAGGGAGGGAGATACACCAGCGCCTGCCTCACCTCCCCGCTAACCTCCCTGGGCGATTCTTAGGGTAGAGCGTGATGTTCACCGAATTTAACTGACAAGAGGCGTGTTATGGTAAGTCCCGATCAAGTGATGACAATGATTCAGGCCGAGCTACCCGATGCTCAGATCCAGGTGCAAGACCTGACAGGAGGGGGCGATCATTATCAAGTCACCGTCGTCTCAGCTCTGTTTGAGGGCAAAGGCCTGGTACAACAACATCAGTTAGTCTATGGTGCGCTCCAGCAGGCCATGTCATCTGAAGCCATCCATGCCCTCGCCTTAAAAACCTACACCCCCCAGGCGTGGACTGCTGCCAACTAATGTTTGCAATCCACCTCCCCGTTCCATCCATCCAACTGGGATCTGGCCTCAATGGCAGCTTTTGTGGTTGCCCGTTCTGAGATCGCCACCGTTACAATTGCAGTAGATTACCTTAGAGCATCATCAGTACCATGACTCCAGAAGTTCAACAGCGCATTGATCACCTCGTCCAGCAACATAAGATCTTGGTCTTCATGAAGGGCAATAAGTTGATGCCCCAGTGTGGGTTCTCAAACAATGTGGTGCAGATCTTGAACACCCTGGGGGTTCCCTTTGAAACCATGGACATTCTAGAGGACGGGGAATTGCGCCAAGGAATTAAAGAATATTCCAACTGGCCAACCATTCCCCAAGTCTATATTAATGGTCAGTTTGTGGGTGGTTCCGATATTCTGATCGAACTTTACCAAAAGGGCGAATTACAGCAAATGGTCACTATGGCCCTGGCTTCCTAGGGATCGCTCCCAATGCCCACTGCCTTGGCTTCTTGCTCAAACGTGGCTCAGGTTTGACTCGGCATCTGGATTGCTTGCTCCAGGCGTGGAGAGGATGGGGTGGCATTTGTGGTTGATACTTAGCTCCTGCAACCTCAGAAGCTGTTGCAGGAGGGGCTAGGGCAGATCAGCCTCACTGCATCAGACACGGCCACAAATCCTTTAGGGCAGTCCTGATCTTTTGATAGAATCAGGGATCTGCATAAAAATACGCTGCTTGCTGACAGGAGATAGACTATGGCCCGCATGTATTATGACCCTGATGCCAATCTTGACCTTTTGGCAGGAAAAACCATCGCCATTATCGGCTACGGTTCTCAAGGACACGCCCATGCCTTGAATCTAAAAGATAGCGGTATGAAAGTTATTGTAGGGCTGTATCCAGGTAGCAAGTCGGCGGTAAAAGCAAAGGATGCTGGACTCACTGTCTACTCAGTGGCCGATGCTGCTCAGCAGGCAGATTTTATTATGGTGCTGCTGCCGGATGAGGTGCAAAAGACAATCTATACAACTGAAATTGCCCCAAATTTGGTAGCAGGCAATGTCTTAGCCTTTGCCCACGGATTCAATATTAACTTTGGTCAGATCGTGCCTCCAAGCCATGTGGATGTGGTAATGGTGGCACCCAAGGGGCCGGGTCACTTGGTGCGCCGTACCTATGAACAAGGTCAGGGAGTCCCAGCACTGTTTGCGGTTTACCAGGATGCATCGGGTCAAGCCCGTGATCGCGCCATGGCCTATGCCAAGGGCATTGGTGGGACTCGTGGTGGCATTTTAGAAACAACGTTCCGGGAAGAGACTGAAACCGATCTATTTGGCGAACAGGTGGTACTATGCGGTGGCTTGACTGCCTTGATTAAGGCAGGTTTTGAAACCCTGGTGGAAGCGGGTTATCAGCCAGAATTAGCGTACTTTGAGTGTCTCCACGAAGTGAAGCTAATTGTCGATCTGATTGTGGAAGGTGGGTTAGCCACCATGCGCGATAGCATCTCCAATACAGCAGAGTATGGCGACCTCACCCGTGGACCTCGGATTGTCACCCCTGAAACCAAGGCTGAAATGAAGCAGATTCTGCACGAGATTCAAACGGGCCAGTTTGCCCGGGAGTTTGTCCTCGAGAACCAGGCTGGCAAACCGGGCTTTACGGCAATGCGTCGTCAAGAAGCGGAACACCCCATTGAAGCCGTGGGGAAGGATCTACGGGCGATGTTTAGCTGGCTGAAGAAGGCCTGAGGTGAGAAGGTGCTACTTGCAGTGAGCGGTGAAATAGTGGCTGAAGGTAGCACCTGTGTGGCCCGTTAGTAACCACAGCACCGCTCGCGCCCCATCTCGAATTGTTTTTTCCCAGGGTTCGGGCGATCGCCCAGAGGCTACGGCAAGGGGTCGGATTTCAATCCCCCGACTCCCCAGGATAATTTCTCCGACCAACCGCGCTCGCTGCATATGATCATCGGATGTGATCAAATAAATGCTGTTAATTCCCTCAGCTTGTAGTTGATTCACCAGAGTGGTGAAGTTGCTAACCGTGTCGATGGCTTGATAGTCCAAGTGGAGGCGACGGGCATCAATGCCCGCTTGGGAAAAAAACCCATTCAGCATATTCCCGATTGCTGCCAGAGGAAACCCAGACAGAAAGTTCGGGATGCTGATGGGCAAATTCTGCGGCAAATTGTTCTCGCCGGGGTTCTCCCCCCAAAACCAACAGTGCCTGGGGCGGTTCAATATAGTTTCTCATCTGCTGATAGCCCCAGTTGAGGGCGATCGCGGTCATCAGAACCAACAACCACTGCCATTGCTGCCTCCAATGTAATACTCTAGGAGACCGATCTGGTATTGCTCTCCACACCATCACACGTCACTAACTAAGCGTCCCAGACAACTGTAACCCAGAGCTTAAGGTTGTCTCGGTTGCTATGAAATGCTACAGATTCTGCATCCTGAAGCTCCTGAGCATCAGCCTACCTCCCAATCGCGCTGAAAGGAAGGGATACTGTGACAGAAATCCCCTAGACAAACAGGTGGTGTCATCCTTGTGACGATCTGCTGGAATGTGCCACCGATCCAAAGTCCTGAAGAACCTCGGCATCGGGTGTTCAGATCACAGCTATGGTTCGTCAGCATTCAAGATACTTGGAAGGTATTTCATCAGGTAAGCTAATCCCTGAACAATTAAAGCGCAGAGACTAACATAAATGAGGGCACCTACATCCCAACTGATGCAACAGTGGATCGGCATCAACCGTGGGTCAACTCCAGCGGTTAATGTTGGTTTATTTGCCCCAATCCCTTAATGGTCGGACTTACAGCGATCTCCCTCCTGTAATTGCATCCGGTGATCGTGTATTCATCTAAAGCTTCACCCTTGCCCCTTGTTCTAGGAGCCGAATGACAACTCATTCCTTCACCTGTCTCTCCTTAAGTCCCTCAGGACTTGCCCATCCCGGTCTAGCCGTGGCGACGGTACGGGCAGGTGGCATTGGCTGTTTGGATTTAGAGTTCACTCCCCCTGGCGATCGCCCGCAAGTGGAGCAGAATTTTCAGCAGTTGCTGACCCTGGTGAAGCCCACAGATGCAGTTGGGTTGCGGCTGAGGGTTGATCAACTGTCCGGTTATCTCGATCTCCTGGAAGGGCTGCATGATCGACCTCACTGGTTGATTCTCGCTGCTTGGACATCGGATTCCCTTCCCACGGCTCTCGCCACACTCCCTCCGACTAGCATGGCTCGACATCTGCTGGTTGAAGTCACAGCAGTGGCAGCGGTACAGTCGCTTTTGAATCAACCTCTCAAGATTGACGGACTCGTGGCGCGGGGGCATGAAAGTGGCGGTTGGGTTGGCGAGGATGCGGCCTTTATCTTGACCCAGAAGCTTCTCAATACCGGAACATGGCCGGTTTATGTGCAGGGAGGCATTGGCATTCACGCAGCGGCAGCGTGTCGGGCGGCGGGTGCCGCTGGGGTAGTGCTGGACGATCAGCTGTGGTTGATGCCAGAATCCCCCCCTGCCTGCTGAATGGCAGCGTCACCTCCACAACCTCAATGGGCAGGAAGCCATTTTGGTGGGAGAACGACTGGATGCACCCTGCCGAGTGTTCTCGCGACCCGGATTTCCCGTTATTCGTTCCCTCCAAACCCTTGCCGATGCGCTGGAAGTTGAATATGATGCGTCGGCGACCCGAACCCAGCATTGGCATCAGCAAGCCTCAGCTACTCTGGGTTGGGCTGCACCTGGCGAGAAAGCTTGGCCCATCGGTCAGTCAGTGGGTCTGGCGGCGACCTTGCGCGATCGCTACCAAACAACTGGCCGTTTGATTCAAGCCTTATTCCAGACCAGCCAAGCCCATCTTCAGCTAGCCCAAGCCCTGCAACCGCTTCAGCCCCATTCCCCCCTTGCCCTTGCCCACGGTACGGAATATCCGATTGTCCAGGGACCGATGACCCGGGTCAGTGATACCGCAGAATTTGCTCACGCAGTGGCTCAAGGGGGAGGGCTGCCCTTGTTGGCACTGGCGCTAATGCGAGGCTCCCAGGTGCTGCAATTACTGCAGAAAACCCAGGCTCTTTTGGGCGATCTCCCTTGGGGAATTGGCATTCTGGGCTTTGCCGCCCATAGTCTACGGGACGAACAAATGCAGGCCGTGCTGGCGGTTAAACCACCCTTTGCCTTAATTGCCGGGGGACGTCCCGATCAGGCCGTGCAGTTGGAAGCCCAGGGCATTGCCACCTATATCCATGTTCCAGTGCCCCGATTACTGAAACTGTTCCTAGAGCAAGGGGCGAAACGATTTGTGTTTGAAGGGCGCGAATGTGGTGGCCATGTGGGGCCACTGTCTAGCTTTGTGCTCTGGGAAAGTATGGTGGATACCCTCTTAGTAGAAGTTCCCGCGGCCGATGCGGCTAATATCCACGTCTTATTTGCTGGGGGCATTCATGATGCTCGTTCAGCGGCCATGGTCAGTACCCTGGCTGCCCCTTTAGTCAAACACGGGATCAAGATTGGGGTATTGATGGGCACCGCCTACCTATTCACCGAAGAAGCGGTTGCCTGCGGGGCAATTTTACCCGGCTTCCAAGAGCAAGCCCTAGCCTGTACCCAAACCGTCAACCTAGAAACCGGGCCAGGTCATGCCAGTCGTTGTGCCGTTACACCCTTCACGGAAGAGTTCTACAGAATTCGGCGACAAATGATGGCCGCTGGCAGTACCCCCGAGGAAATCAAAAACGCCCTCGAAGAACTGAATTTGGGACGCTTACGCATTGCCTCCAAGGGGTTAGTACGAGATGCCAGTGGACAGATCGTAGCCGTCGATGCGCAACAGCAATCCCAGGATGGCATGTACATGATTGGTCAAGTTGCCACCCTACGGTCTCAGATTTTGACGGTACGCAATCTCCATCAAGATGTTGCAGTCAGGAGTGGTCAACTACTGGCAAAACTTCCCCAATCAATCGGCTCAGAATCCAACGCTCCGGGTTTGAGTCAACCCTCCGATATTGCTGTCATTGGCCTGGGGACACTGCTGCCGAAGGCACAATATCCAGCCGCCTTCTGGGAAAATATTCTGCGAAAAGTGGATGCAATCACTGAAATTCCTGCCCATCGGTGGGATTGGCGACTGTACTACGATGCCGATCGCCGTGCTAAAGACAAAATTTATTCCAAATGGGGGGGATTTATCGACGAGATCCCCTTTGATCCGATGCGATTTGGCATTCCCCCCAAGTCTCTGCGCTCGATAGAGCCGGTTCAACTGATGACCCTAGAAGTTGTGAGACAAGCCCTGGAAGATGCTGGGTATGGCTCTGGGGATTTTGATCGGGAAAATACCTCCGTGATTTTGGGTGCCGGGGGGGGGTTCGGAGATTTGGGAAGCTTATTTGCAACTCGGTCGGAGATGCCACGGGTGGTGGATGCCCCCACTCAACAAATGTGGGATCGGTTGCCAGATTGGACAGAGGAAACTTTTCCGGGGCTGCTGATGAATGTAGCCGCAGGTCGCACGGCCAATCGATTTGATTTCGGTGGCGCTAATTTCACCGTTGATGCTGCCTGTGCTTCTTCTCTGGCTGCGGTTGATCTGGCGGTTAAAGAGCTGGAAAGTGGTCGCAGCAACCTGGTGATTGCCGGCGGTATTGATGCGTTTCAAAGTCCCTTTACCTACTTTTGCTTCAGTAAAACTCAGGCGCTTTCGCCCCGGGGACATTCCCGTACCTTCGATAAGAGTGCAGATGGGATCGCGATTAGTGAAGGAATTGCGGTTGTGATTCTCAAACGCTTAGCCGATGCAGAGCGAGATGGCGATCGCATCTATGGCGTCATCAAAGCGGTTGCCGCATCCAGTGATGGGAAGGCACTAGGGATGACGGCTCCCTTGCCTGCGGGTCAGATGCGAGCTCTCAAGCGTGCCTATCGCAAAGCCGGTTTTCAGGCCAGTACCCTCGGGATGTATGAAGCCCATGGGACGGGAACCGCTGTAGGGGACAAAGCGGAGTTGGAAACCGTCCACAACACCTTGGTTGCAGAAAAAACCCCTGGCAAATCTTGCTTGATTGGCTCAGTGAAGACCATGGTTGGACATACTAAATGTTCAGCGGGAGTGTCTGGATTAATCAAGTCAGTCTTGTCCATGTACCATCAGGTTCTGCCTCCCCATATTGGTGTGGACAATCCTTTAGACTTAATCGCTGATCCAGAAAGTCCAGTTTATCTCCTCAAAGAAGCTCGCCCTTGGTTTGCCCACCCTGAGCATCCTCGACGCGCGGGTGTCAGCGCTTTCGGCTTTGGTGGCACTAACTTTCATGTAGTTCTAGAAGAATATCAGGGGTTATACAAGCCTTCAGCTCTTGGCGGGGGCGGCTGGCCTGCTGAATTATTGATCTTGCGGGCGGAAAGCAAAGAAAGTCTAGTCAAAGAGATACAAAGCCTTCAAGTTGCCTTAAATGCAGGCGCTGAACCCCGGTTACGAGATTTAGCCTATAGCTATGCTCGACAATCTCAGCAACGTCAAAACCAACCAGCCTGTATGAGTCTGGTGGTTGAAAATCTTCAACACCTGCAACTGAGCCTAGAGCTTGCCCTTGAGCATCTGCTTCAGGGTCGGCCAACGGCCTTACCTCCCCATATTCAGCTAAATTTAGCGGTGGTGGCCAACCGCGGCAAGATTGCCTTTCTATTTCCTGGACAAGGGGCTCAGTATCCCAATATGGCGCGTGAAGTGGCGCTTTACTTTCAAGAAATGCGTCAGGCCATTGAATTTGCTGACCGTCACTTACGTCCTTGCTTTTCCAAGCAACTGAGTCAGTTTATCTATCCCCCCAGCGGTTACTCAGAAACTGAGGAAAAATTCTATGAACGGCAGCTGACGGCAACCCAGATTGCTCAGCCAGCCATCGGTGCGATCGCGATGGGCTATCTAGCCCTGGCAAGTCGGTTGGGTTTACAGGCAGACATGACGGGTGGTCATAGCTTTGGGGAATATGCAGCCCTCTTTGCCTCCGGGGTGCTCTCCCAGGTAGATTTTCTGAATCTCGCTGAACTGCGCGGTCGCACCATGGCAGAGGCTTGTCAGGGAGCTGATGGAGCCATGGCAGCGCTGCAGCTGCCACGGGATCAAGTACAGAGTTATCTCCAAGATGCTGACAATGTGGTCATTGCCAACCACAACGCTCCCCTGCAATCCGTCATTTCTGGAGATAGACCATCCGTCAGTCGCATTGTGCAACAGGTTCAGGAAACGGGGGCTTCAGCCCTAGTACTGCCTGTGGGAGGTGCTTTCCACTCTCCCTTGGTGACAGCAGCTCAGATCCGCTTATCAGAAGCAATTTCCCAGGTATCCCTGAGCCTGCCCCAGATTCCGGTCTACGCCAATCAGACTGCTCGCCTCTATGAAACGGATGCCACTCAAATTCGCCAACAGCTATCTGTCCACATGCTGAGTACGGTCGAGTTTGTGCAACAGATTGAGACCATGCACGCGGATGGAGCCCGAATCTTTCTGGAACTGGGGCCGAAGAGTATCCTCACGAATTTGGTTGGACAAATTTTGGCGGGTCAGAATCATACTGCTGTTGCCTTAGACGGGCAAGGCGATGGCATCAGGGGCTTGTTGACCGCCTTGGCGACCCTGGTAATGCGGGGGGTTGGGCTTGATCTACCAGCGTTATTTCAGGGGCGGGAGGTTCAACCCCTAGATTTGACGCGACTGGTTGAGTTGACTCGTAAGCCGCCCTTGTCTGCAACCACCTGCTTTGTCAGTGGTGCTGGGATCAGATCTCAAACTGAAGCTGTGAGTTACCCAGGTAAATGTCCACCATTGAATCAAGAAACGGCGGCGCAGGCGATTGCAATCGCCCAATCCCAGCCTCAACAGACTGGATGGGTTGACCACCCTGGGCTCGATCCGGTATTGCCCTCTCGCTCCCCCAGTATCTCGCCGGCTCCCTCTCCCTCCGTTTCATCGGGAGGAAGACCCCCAATGCCTACTCCACCCTTACCCGTGGTTGCAAAATCAGAGTCTCAAAAATCAGTGATCGATACTCAAGCAATTTCACTGAGAGTCCCCGCTCCCTTACATCCAGCCGTTTCTCCTATGGTCAACGAAGCCGCTTTATCAGCCTATCAAGCCTATCAAGAGACCATGCGTCTATTTCTCAACTGCCAGGAACAGGTAATGACGCAGTTTCTCAGAGGTGGACAATCAATTGCTAGTCAAAATCAGGTTCCTTTGACTTCGCCGCCAGCCCTGTCCTCTCGTCAACCTCAAGAACTCCAGAACGGCTCTCGTAACGGGAATCACAATGGGGGAGGAGCAGCTGCCGCCGATGTCCATCCCCATGCTACTTCCACAGCTCCACCCCCGGTTGCAGAGCGGCAATTGAGGTCGGAAGTTTTTAAACCTAGTACTGGAGAGTCTTCTCAACCGTTCGCTCCCGTTGTGCCAGCCATTCCTGAGAGCCACACTATCATTGCTGGCAGAACGCCATCCGCTACATCAGCACCATCGCAGCTGCCGGATCGAGCCAGTTTAACCCACACGTTGTTGGCGCTGGTCAGCGATCGCACGGGCTATCCCGTCGAAATGTTGGGATTAGACCAGGACATGGAGGCAGACTTGGGGATTGACTCGATTAAGCGCGTGGAAATTTTAGGAGCTTTGCAGAAAAGCTTACCTGAACCCCTGGCTGCCAATCTACAAACCCAGATGGAAAGCTTTACACGGGCAAAGACCCTGAAGGGAGTCGTGGAACAATTACTCCATCACTTACCGCCAGCGGCATCGACTCCCAGCACTGATCATCATGGTACTGCTACTCCTAATGGCAGTGGTTTCGGGTCTGTAGCTGTACCTAACCAGGCTAGTCTCACCCAGATCCTGGTGGGCTTGGTCAGCGATCGCACGGGCTATCCCGCCGAAATGTTGGGATTAGACCAGGACATGGAAGCAGACTTGGGGATTGACTCGATTAAGCGCGTGGAAATTTTAGGAGCTTTGCAGAAAAGCTTGCCTGAACCTCTGGCTGCCAACCTGCAAACCCAGATGGAAAGCTTTACTCGAGTCAAGACGCTGAATGGCATTCTTGAGCAGTTGGGGCAGGTCGGGTCAAATTCAGTTGTTTTGCGGTCTGCCAATGATCCTCTGATCCCTAATCAATTCGTTCAGGAGGAGAACCGCCTGGGAAAGTCTGAGGCTCCAAGTGGGGTGATTCCCCTCCCACGATTCAAAATGGAGCCAGAATTGGAATCCCTGCCCAAGCACCCACCTGTTTCACTGCAAGGGCTATTCCTGATTTCAGAAGATCCAGGTAAGGTAGCAACTCAGGTTGCCCATTCCTTGAATCAGCAGGGTGTTCATGCGATTGTGATTCCTGCCGATACCCTGTTAAATCCTGATCAACTGACCCAGAGGGTGGCTCAGTTGCGGCAGAAATATGGGCCTGTCATTGGAATTGTGCATTTAACTGCCCTTGCCTCCCGATCTATGCCTGAGACCCTAGGAGATTGGAGACATTTCACCCAGCTAGATGTGAAGAGTTTTTACCATCTGCTTCATATCTGTGCTCAAGATTTAAAGCAAGCCGGACACGAGAAAATTGGCAGAGTCTTCTCCGCCTCCCTGCTAGGGGGAAATTTCGGGCGAGTTGGCACCTCTGGTTCTGGCTTACCTACCGGGGGATGTCATAACGGTCTGCTGAAATCCCTTGGGGAGGAGTGGCCAGGGATGGTAACTAAGGCGGTTGATTTTGACGAAACGTTGCCAGCTGATGCCCTTGCAGAAAGAATTATTCAGGAGTTGTTACTCCCCGGTGGCCGCACCGAAGTAGGGTATCCTAGCGGCAACCGCACAATTTTTAGAACCCTGGCAGCCCCTTTATCCTTGGCAGCATCGTCGGTGAATCCCGATGCCCAATGGGTTGTCCTGGTAACAGGTGGGGCAAGGGGGATTACCGCTGAAATCACTGCGGATCTAGCTGCGTTGGGTGTAAGGCTAGTCATTACCGGTCGCTCCCCCCAACCTGCTGCTGAATCTCCTCAAACCCTTGGTATTGAAGCAGCTGCAACCCTACGACAAATCTTGCTATTGCAAGCTCAAGCCACGGGGATCTCTCCAACTCCAGCGATGATTGAAGCTCAGATCCAGACGCTCCAGCGAGATCGGGCTATCCGTAACAATCTAGAACGGTTTCAACAGGCAGGTGCTGCCATCGTTGAATATCATACGGTCGATGTGAGAATTCCTGAAGAATTTGGTGGGTTAATTCAAGATCTCTATCGTCGCTATGGTCGCCTAGATGCTGTCATTCATGGAGCCGGCATTATTGAGGATAAATTAATTGCCGATAAAACAGCCGCCTCTTTTGATCGAGTCTTTGACACCAAAACAGATAGTCTGTTTATCCTCAGCCGCTACCTACGCCCAGAGTCCCTGAAATTGCTGGTTTTGTTCAGCTCCGTCGCAGGCCGCTACGGCAATCGTGGCCAATCTGACTATGCTGCGGCCAATGAGGTGATGAATCGTCTGGCCTGGAAACTTGATCAGCAGTGGATTCAAACGCACGTTGTCTCTATTAATTGGGGGCCCTGGGATAGCCCAGGCATGGCTTCAGAAGCCGTTAAGAACCGCTTTAGAGCCGAGGGCATCACCCCGATTCCCGTTGTAGCAGGCCGTCAATTCTTTTTACAAGAGTTACGTTATGGACGGAAAGGAGACGTAGAAGTGATTGCTGGGGAGGGTCCCTGGGAAAAACATGAGGCAGATTTGGGAGCATTCGCCAAGGTTGAGACCCTATCTCAACCTCAACTCCCTGGCTTTGTATTCTTACAATCTCAACCTCAACTGCAAGCGAATAGCACGGTGACATTGGAGCATACGTTTTCCCTGATGAATGATCCCTACCTCAAGGATCACTGCCTGGACAGTAAACCTGTTTTGCCTGCCGCCGGAGCGTTGGAATGGTTAGCAGAATTTGTCCAGTCGGCTTGGCCAGAGTGGCGGGTGGCAGAGGTTCGAAATCTCAAGGTTTTCAAGGGCTTTGTGATTGATCAGGAATCAGGGAATCGCCCAGCATTGTTTCAAGCACGAGCCTCGAGTCACGCTGACGCTGAATCTTTACAGATAGCAGCAGAGATTTTAGATCCTGATAGTAAGCTTGTTTTTTACAAAGCCTCGGTGATTCTCCAGCCTAAATTATCGAAGCCTCCTCTATCGGAACTAGAACCTCTGACGTCAGGTTCCAGCTTAGATGCTAAAAAAGCTTATCTAGATTATCTGTTTCATGGCTCCTGTTTCCAACTCTTGACCGCCATTGATTGTTTGAATGGGACAGGAGTGGATGCCCAAGTTGTACCCAGTCAGTCTCGGCAGTGGATGAGTTCCCTCCAATCTACCTCTCCTTGGATCTTTGATCCCGGACTGATCGACGTAGCCCCTCAATTAGCAATGATTTGGACTCGCATACAACACGGTGTTAGCGCCCTACCCTCTCGCTTTGGTTCGGTGATTCGCTACGGTGATTTACCCCTAGAAGGAGTGTTAAAGATCGCTCTCAGAGTTAAAGACTTTACCAATCAGACCCTCATATACGACGTTGTATATACGGATCAAAACAATCACGTACGCCTTCACCTTCAGGATTTGGAAAGTACTTGTAGTGCAACGCTAAACCGCCTTAATCTTCAATGGCGAAAGACCAATGGTTTTTCTTAGAAGCTCTCTAGGGTCATATTCGTCCGTTTTCAAATGATGATCATCTAACACTGTCTCGGCACCAATTTTCCTTTATTTAAAAATCTGCTAATGGTTCCGAAAAACTTAGCTATTGATATCGCAATTGTTGGTATGTCTGCCCTGTTCCCAGGCGCTAAAGACTTAGGCTCCTATTGGCAGAATATTCTCAACAAGGTAAATGCTGTACGAGACGCTTCTGAAACATGGATTGGCCCCTATTTTGACCCAACTTCCACCGAGAATGATCGTGTTTATACCCGTAAAGGGGGCTTTCTAGAGGATTTAGCTGAATTTAACCCAGTGGAGTTTGGGATTATGCCCAACTCCGTTGATGGGGGAGATCCTGACCACTTTCTCTCTCTCAAGTTAGCCCAAGATGCGCTGAAGGATGCTGGCTATCTAGACCCGAGATTTAGTCATGAAAAAACCGGCATTATCTTGGGCAGAGGAACTTATTTTAATCGGGGGTTCGGCACGGTTCTTCAGCATGGGTTAGTTGTTGATCAAACGTTGGATTTGCTGAAACAACTGGTACCGGGGCTGGAGGACAAGCTCCTCAGAACGATTCGTCAAGAATTAAAAGCAAGTCTTCCTCCCTTTACGGCTGAAATGGCTCCAGGAGTTGTGCCCAATGTGGTCACGGGGCGGATTGCGAATCGGTTAAACCTCATGGGTCCCAACTATTTAATTGATGCCGCTTGCGCCTCTTCCTTAATTGCAGTTGAATTGGCAATGCAGGAGCTACAGAGCGGTCGCTGTGACATGATGTTGGCTGGTGGGGTTCAGGCTTCTACACCACCCCAAGTTCATATGGTTTTTTGTCAGCTTGGAGCCTTATCACGGTCGCAAATTCGTCCCTTCGATCTATCTGCGGACGGCACGCTCTTGAGTGAAGGGATTGGGATGCTCGTTTTGAAGCGCCTATCGGATGCACAGTTGGATGGCGATCGCATCTATGCAGTCATCAAGTCCATCGGCACTTCTAGTGATGGCAAAGGATTGGGGTTATTGGCTCCCCGCTCCGCAGGACAGGTGTTGGCACTGAATCGTGCCTATCAACAGGCTGAGATTGACCCAGCAACGATTACCTTAATTGAAGCCCATGGAACGGGTATGCCCTTGGGCGATCAAACCGAAGTTCAGTCTATTGCTCAAGTCTTTGGGCAACGTCAAGGGCTATTGCCCCATCGGGGTTTGGGATCCGTCAAGTCAATGATCGGCCACTGTATTCCGGCTTCAGGTGCTGCGAGTCTGATTAAGATGGCTCTAGCCCTATATCACAAAATTCTGCCACCCACGCTGTGTGACCAGGTTAACCCTGCGTTAGGGATCGAAAAAACATCGTTTTATGTCAACACGGAAGCACGACCTTGGATTCATGGCCATCGGGGGATTCCTCGTCGTGCTGGAGTCAATGCCTTTGGTTTCGGTGGCATTAATGCCCATGCAATCTTAGAGGAATATGCAGAACCTCAAAAAGCTGCCAAATTGTTGCACGGACAATGGCCAACGGAGTTATTTATTTTTTCTGGTAACAGTCACCTTGGACTGATTGATTGCATCCAAAAAATCCAAGATTTTCTACAAACCTGTCCAGAAGAATCTTTCCCTAGTCTTGCTTTTGAACTTTCTAATTGCCTCCCTGGTTCCCACCGATTAGCAATCATTGCCAAAAATATTGATGATTTGCAGACAAAGCTAAAACTTGTCTTAGCCAAGATTCAGGAGACAAAACAAACTAGTTTTAAGTCACGAAATGGCTTCTATTATGCTGTCTCAAACCCTAAAATTCAACCCGGTAAGATAGCTTTTCTGTTTCCAGGTGAAGGGTCTCAGTACCCCAATATGTTAGCTGATTTATGCCTTTATTTTCCTCAGGTCAGAGAATGGTTTGATCGGTTAGATGAAACATTTTCTGAAACCAGGGACTATGCACCGAGTCGCATTATTTTCCCGGTTCCCACAGGACTTACAGAGGAAGAACGTTCCCAGGTAACTGAACAGTTATTCAGAATGGATGTAGCTACAGAATCAGTGACAATTGCCAGTTTAGGATTACATGAACTCCTTCAGAATCTTGGGATTCGATCTGATGTTATGGTTGGTCATAGTACCGGTGAAAATGCCGCCCTGATAGCATCTGGCACTTTCACGGCTTCCAGTCACGATCAACTGATGCAAACCATCTGGACTTTGAATCAGATCTATCAAGGACTGGAGACTGCCAATACGATTCCCAAGGGAGCCCTCTTGGCTGTTGGTGCAATTAATGCTCAAATCTTACAGGCACTACTCGATGAGTTCCAAGGGCGATTGCACTGGGCGATGGATAATTGCCCCAATCAAGTTATTTTATTTGTCAACACCGATGAGATTGGAGACTTAAGCAATCGGATCCAGGCACTGGGAGGAATTTGTACTCAGCTACCCTTTGATCGTGCCTACCATACACCGCTGTTTAAAGGAGTTTCTCAGGCTTTATCGGGTTTTTATGCCACACTATCCTTAGCTCCGGGGCATACTCAACTTTACAGTTGTGCAACTAGTGCCCCATTCCCAGAGGAATCCACTGCCATTAGATCTCTAGCCGCCCAGCAATGGTACAGCCGTGTGCGATTCAGAGATACCATTGAGGTTCTTTATGAACAGGGTGTAAGAACATTTTTAGAAGTAGGCCCTAGCAGTAACTTGACATCTTTTGTAGAAGATATCCTCCGGGGGCGTGCGCATCTAGCTATCCCCTGCAACACCCAACGGAGAACAGGACTAGAACAAATTCAGCACCTGTTAGCTCAACTATTTGTGAACGGAATACCGATGAACTTGGCACTTCTTTATCGCTCGCGGGAATTGACTCCCGTTGACTTAGAGCTGCTGAACGTTGCTGATGATCCACGCCAGAAAAGTAGATCTGTTCTCAACCTAAATATGCCCGTCATGCGCTTGAAGAAGGATTTTGTGACATCTCTTCACGCTCAACTATTACCTTCTTTACCAGCAAAGGGATCTGTATCTCCACCCTTGGTTTCTGCCAAGGCACCCGCACCGGAAGTTCTCGAAGCTGTTGCTAATTTTCCTGCTCTCAATCGACAAATATCGGTTGAGCCCTCCCCTGCCGATCCTGTTCAGTCTTCAGATATTTGTGCCTCCGCTATCTTAGGCCATTTTGAATTGATGCAAGAGTTCCTAACCAGTCAATCGCGTGTCTTGACAGATCTATATGCTCAATCAATGATCAATCCGCCGACAGAGGAAATGAATGTCTCTACTGGCGTGATGCCCGTTCATACAATCTCGCCTTCAGCTTGGCCTCTTTTAGGTGAAATTGTAGAACTAGACTCCGATCGCCTATACTGTGTGCGCTGTTTTAATCTACAACAGGATCTATTTCTTCATGACCATACGTTAGGGGGAAAACCTTCCCATCGGCATCCTGAATTGATGGCCCTCCCGGTGATTCCATTTACAGTGAGCATGGAGGCACTTGCAGAGGCAGCAACTTACCTCTTGGGTGGAGATAAGTACGTTATAGGATTTAGTGAGGTTCGTGGTCACCGCTGGTTAACTCTAGAGAAAGGGATATTTAAAATGGGCATTCAAGCCCAGTTACAGCCCAGTCAAGGTGAAGGTCACTGGTCTGTCTATGTACAGCTTTTTCAGCTTGACACCCAAAATCCTAGCCCTGCACCAGTTTTTGAGGGTTACGTAAAACTTGCCGATCAGCTGCTCCTATCTACGCCTGATCAAGCTATTCCTGAGCTTTCCGACACTCAACCCTATCCTTGGAGTGGTGATGAGCTATATCGCAAAGGTATGTTTCATGGTCCCCGATTCCAGGGAGTTCAACATATCTCCTGGGTAAGTCCTCAGGGGATTGAGGCAGATCTGAACGTCTCAGGTATTGAAGATTTTTTCAGTCATATTCAAAATCCAGTCTTCCAGACAAATCCCGTCCTCCTGGATGCTGCTGCACAATTGGTTGCCTACTGGGTCGCAGCAGAACAGGGAACTGAATTTCATACTTTTCCCTTTTATATTAAAGCTGTGCATCAGCTCCAACCACCTTCGTTTCTCAAGGGCAGTAAAATTCGTTGTCGAGGTAGGATAAGCTTTATTAGCGATCGCCAGATTGAAGCGAATTATGATTTTCTGGATCAATCGGGGCAGATCATCGCCCAAATAACGGGACTCTTAGAAGCGTATCTCAGAGTCCCGCCCCAGTACCATCACTGTCGCACAGATCCCCAAGCAACTTACTGGTCTGAGCCCTTCTATCAAAAAGAGATGGGACTGGTATGTCGTTATATCTCTCCTTTACCACCAAATTTTCTGAATGAACTAGGAGGTGTTATTCAGAAAGTCATTGCACACATAATGTTGAATCAGGATGAACAAGCATTCTGGTATGCGTTACCAGAAAAAGGATCACGACGGAATGAATGGCTGCTAGGTCGAGTTGCTGCTAAAGATGCTCTACGTCAGTGGGCCTGGGGAAAATTTGCACTGGATCTGTCACCAGCGGATATCCAGATTTTAGCAACTCCGCTAGGTAAGCCATTAGCACATTGTCCACCTCTTGAGAACTACTGTTCATTGCCAGATGTTTCAATTAGTCACAATTGCGGACGTATTGTCGCAATTGTTGCCGATCCCAATATGGATATTGGGATCGATCTCCAGTATGTTGATTCAATGAATACTGATGATTGGCTTGATGGTGCATTTACCCCAACAGAGCTTACTCACTTGGAGCAGTTTATTAGTCGAGATCGAAACCAGACATTTTTAGGGGCTTGGTGTGCCAAAGAAGCCGCTTCAAAAGCAGCTGGAACAGGCTTAAAATGTGATCCAAAGAGTTGGAAAATTAAGGATTACAATCTTGAAAAGCATACAGTTAATGTTACTCACCTTGATCAATCCTTTGAAGTGAAGCTATTCTACAATAAGCAAAATATTCTCGCTGTCTGCCAACGACTTAGGAATTAAATTTTCTTGTTGCTGACGGTTGAATAACGACATCATAAGTTTTTTGGAGTTAATTAGTTGTATGTCTGAAACCGAAAATAAAATGATTCTTGATCGAGCAGATATCCAGTTAAAAGTTATTAATGTCCTGAAAGATATGACTATTGATTGGGAGCTAGATTTGCAGGGTGGAATCAATATGAAAACTCGACTAATGGAGGACCTGGCTTTTGAGTCACTCGATATTGTCCAATTGGTGGTTTCTCTAGAGAAGACATTTGAACAAAATGGGCTACCATTTGCAAGACTATTCATGCGTGACGACGAATATGTTGATGAAATTCTAGTAGGAGAATTAGTTGATTTCCTCGCCGAAAATATCGTTAGACACGAGTAATTTACACATGAAGATACATTTTCATTGGTTTCTGAAGAGAAAATTTAACGCTTGAATGATGAAAGACCTATGACTTCAGAAAAATCTTTGTTTAAGTGCAAAGGATTAAATACCTAAAAGCAATAATTCGTAGATATTCCTGAGTTGAATACGAAGACAGTTGAGCCTGTCAAACCTAATTGTGAACCCTAGGAGATTTGTTCAGTGAATAAAGTTTTAATGATTGGGTTAGATGGTGCAACCTATACATTATTGAATCCAATGATGGAGAACGGCATCATGCCGTTCATGAATAAATTTCTGAAAGAAGGGGTTTACTCAAACTTGATGTCAACTCGAAACCCCTTAACACCCCCAGCCTGGACATCAATGATTACAGGTAGAGATCCTGATGCCCATGGTATTTACGATTTTTTGCATCCAGAGAGCAGCAGTAATGGTGTGTATCTGAAGCTCAATGACTCACGAAACATTCGTTGTGAAACACTATGGTCGATGGCGAGTCGGCAAGGTAAGAAGGTGACATCTCTCAATTTTTATGGGATGTCACCACCATTTCCCATTGATGGCTATTTGATTTCAGGGTTTGTACCATGGAAACACTTGCGAAGTGCGACACATCCACCCACTCTCTTTGAGACATTAAAATCTCTGCCAAACTTTAACTATAAACACTTAGGAATGGATATTAGTGATGAGAAAAAATGTATTCAAGGTCTTGGAGAAGATGAGTATGAAAATTGGATTTTTTCTCAATTGAATCGAACTGAAGCATGGTCGGATCTTCTCAGCTACCTAATGAAGACAGATCCAACTGATTTAACTGCAATTGTGTTTGATGGTCCTGACAAATTGCAGCATCTGTTCTGGCGTTATCTTGACCCACAATTGTTTGCTACTTATCAAGAACCGCTGGACATTCGTATTCGTCAACTTTGCCTTGATTACTATAAAAAGCTTGATTCCATTATTGAGAATCTTGTAAGTTTGTCAGGCTCTGACACAAACGTAATTTTTACCTCCGACCATGGTTTTGGTTCAACTACTGAAGTAGTCTATATCAACGAATGGCTCTCACAAAATGGGTATCTAAAGTGGGCGGATTCATCAGATTCAGGAGATGTAAGCGGAAAGCTTACTCCTGATCGAATGAAGGAACATATGATGATGATCGACTGGAAAAATACTCTGGCCTATTGCCCTTCACCCAGTAGCAACGCAATCTATGTTCTTAGAAATGATGACTCTAATGCAGGCGTTAAAAATGAAGAATATGCTCAATTCTGCAGTAAGCTAAAGCAACAACTTAAGAATTATAAAGACCCATCTGATGGAAAGCATGTTTTTGTTGATGTAGATATTAATAGGAAAAGAATTGAAGGCCTACCTACGATTGAATACTCGCCCGACATTACCCTTAAACTTCGTGATGGGGGATTTGTATCGATTGTAAAGTCAACCCGTGTCGTCACACCTCGAGAAAAGCCTGAAGGGACACATCGCCCCAATGGAATTTTTATCGCACGAGGGCCGGACATCAAAACAGAACTATCTCTTCAACCCTTGTCCATTCTTGATATTACTCCCTTGTTACTTTATCTCCTAAGATTGCCAATTTCTTCTGATCTAGAGGGTAGGTTACCTGTGGCAGTAATTAATGAGGATACTCTATCGTCATACCCGGTACAGTATGACGATACGTCCCATTATCAATGGCAGGGATCAGTAGACCAAACCAAAGATATTTCTGAAGAGGAAAAGGATGCTTTAATGAATCAATTAAAGTTACTTGGATATATGGATTAGCAGCAGCGTTGAATTTAATGGTAAAACATTACAATTTGGACTTTGGAGGGCTTTTAAAGCCCTGTTTATAGACAATAAGCGTATTAAGTAGCTTAAGTGGCACCTAAAGTGAAATATCTGATCTACAAAAGCGATCCAATTTCTTAGCTTTAAGCTAACGTTCAACACTTCTGATGGATTAGCTACGAATTAGGATTAAGAACCTCAATTTGCTTCTGTCGCTCTGGAACAACATATACGGCAATGCCTGAGTTAATAGTTGACAATAATGTAGTGCTGAATTATGAATGCCTAGGTAAAGGAGATGATATTTTTCTAATTCATGGGCTTGGTGCAAACCTTGCGTTTTGGTATCCGAATGTTGCTTCTTTACTCTCTCAGAATTATCGAGTGATATCCTATGACCTGAGAGGGCATGGTAATAGTTCTATGCCTTTAAATGGCTATACCGTTAGCCATATGGTTAAAGATCTCCATGCTTTGTCTAAATATCTTGGGTCTGCAAATGCTCATTTTGTGGGGCATAGTTTTGGTGCCAAGGTTGCACTTCAATATGCAATTGACTTCCCTAGCAATATCCGCTCTTTAATTCTGGCGGATGTTCACTTACAGAGTCTCCAACCTAGCATTAGACTTTGCGAGTGGCCGTATTGGCAAGTTTGGAAAAAACAATTAACTCAGAACGGTATCTCTCTACCTTCTGAAGACGAATTGATAGATTTTAATTTGCTTTGCAGATTAAATCAAATTTCTAACAGTTTTACCTCTAGGGGCATATCTTCAAATACTCGTGGACATTTTCGAAAGAGGTTAAATCGAGGGGTTAAATCCAGTGGAAGATGGCATTCTCTAATTTATGAGACATCTGCGGCTCAAGAATTTGATGCCGATGATCAACTTACCCTTGAAAATCTTAGGAATGTTTCTATTCCTACCTTAGCAGTATATGGAGAGTACTCTCATTGTCTCCACACATGTTGGAGACTCTCTTCACTACTTTCAAATTGTGTCACCATGGTAATTCCTGATGTTGGGCATTTCCATCCCATTGTTAAGCCAAGAAGGTTTTTTCAGGTTATTTGGCAATTTCTGAAAAACTTCCAGCCTCTAGATCCGCCTGAAGTTAGCTTGCCTATTCAAGAATTTACTTCACAACATACTAACTAACTCGTAATTTTACTTCGTGGACATAATTGAAAAATGATTGGGGATGGTAAAACTGCAATCGTAACTGGTGGGAGTAGTGGTATTGGGCGTGCTACTTGTATTGCTTTGGCAATGCATGGTTATGCTGTTACAGTTCTAGGGACTAGCTTGGATCGGATTAATGAGACAATAAAATTGATGTCTCAAGCTACTGATGGTAACTCTTCTGCATATCTTGGGTTGGCTCTCAATGTAACATGTGAGATTGATATGCTGACAATGGTCAGTAAAACAATGGAGCAGTTTGGAACGATTGATTTGCTAGTTGCTAGTGCTGGAATGGGGCGGAGATCGGATAATACTCGACTGGTTCCCTATCCGACGGCCTCTCTACCACTCGCTGAATGGTTGCAAATTTTACAGGTCAATCTTACGGGAGTGTTTCTTAGCAATCGCGCAGTTTTGCCTACCATGATCTCCCAAGGCTACGGACATATCATTAACATTTGCTCTGCTTCCACCCGGCATGGACTGAGGGGTGAACCCTATGCTCCTGCATATTGTGCTTCCAAGTTTGGCGTTGTGGGATTAACTGAGTCTTTAGCAGCGGAGGTAGGAAGTCATGGAGTGCGTGTACAGGCTTTGTTCCCTGGACTAGTAAAGACACCCATGACCGTTCATACGTCCCTCATTCACCGCTATGGAGGGATTATGAGTGCAGACGATGTCGCTTTGACAATTCTGTATATGGTGCAACAAGCTCAAGATTGTACTCTGATTCATCCTCATCTAATCCCCCAGTTACAGGCACATCATGCAGTTGATTCTGAATAATTATTGGAGAGTCGTATGACAGCAACTTTCTCAGGAAAGGTAAGCATAATTACAGGCGGTAGCAGTGGTATTGGCAGAGCTTGCGCGCAATTATTGCTTAAGCAGGGAAGTAGTGTTGTCTTGGTAGATATTAACGCTGAAAGCTTGTCTCAAACGGTTCAAGAACTCACTGCTATAGCCGACTTAGATCAGGTTTTGAGTCTGCAGTTAAGTGTGTGTAGCGAAGCAGATATGACAGCTTTGGCGTTAAAGGTAATGGAGCACTTTGGTCGAATTGATCATTTGGTAGCCTCTGCTGGAATCCTGCGGAAAGGCAATACTCTTAAACCTGTTCATGACACTACTTTGTTAGACTGGAATGCAGTTTTGCAGACCAACCTGACAGGTACTTTCTTGAGCAATCGAGCTGTCCTTCCAGTCATGATGGAACAAAAACATGGAGATATTATAAATATATCCTCTGTTTCTGGGCGAAAAGGCTCAGCTTTTGATGCTCCCTATTGTGCTTCTAAATTTGGCATTATTGGTTTCTCTGAATCCTTAGCAGAAGAAGTAGCCAGCTATGGAATTCGAGTTCAGACGATTCTGCCAGATGCTGTGGATACTCCTCTGTGGAACCAGAATGGCTCTCAATCAATCCGTGCACCCTTAGCATTACCACCAGAGCGAGTTGCTGAATTAATTGTGCATCTCTTAGCTCTGCCACGGGATGCTTTTATGTTAAATACAATAATTGCCCCGTTTAAAGGACGCAGAGGGGGTGGAAAAAGTCGCAGAGTGAAAGATATCAGCAGTTAACGCAATTGATACTGATGGAAGAACTTCCACACCTCCTCACTACCGTTAATATCTTTGCTAACTTTGCCTGTTAATCGATTTTCCTGTTGTCGTAAAGTATCTCCAGGCCAACCATGTCCTCCTCCTTCTATTTTGTAAAGAACAACCTCGGAGGCGTTGCGACATCCCTGATATTCCGATCGGACAACTTGAGTGCCATCATTCAGATTAACATCTGGTAAGTTTTTCGCTAACACCTGTGATGTGCATGTATTTTTTGCCCGCCAGAAGTCCACAGTTTCCGGCATCGACAAAATGGAGATACCCTGTCCCCGACTTCTCCCTCCCTGCCATGGAACGAGTTGATCTTCCGTTCCACCTATCATCATGATAGGGACTGCCCTCGGAGGATTACAGCTCTGTTGTAAAGCAACGGGGAGAGTAGCACTTATGGCTGCAAAAGCAGCAATTTTATCAGACATGTTACAGGCTAGGAATTGAGTCAAAAAACCGCCATTCGAGGTGCCTGCGGCATAAATACGATTGGGATCGACATGTTTAGTTTGCATTAGCGTATCTAGCAACGCAGAGATGAAGATGACTTCGGATCTAACTGGTGTCCCTTCCTGTCCTACCCAGAACTCTCCACTAGCGTTTGGGTAAGCAACAATAAATCCCTCCCGGTTAGCGACCTGGTTCATGCCTGTTTTTAATGCCATCCTATCGCCCCTTCCCCCTGCTCCATGAAATACTAGAACTAAGGGAGTGGGATTATTAGGATTGTAGGAAGTAGGTGTATATAAGTAGTAGTTGTGTGTAACCCCATTAACTGATAAGTCACTCAACACCATTACCCCTGAATCCACTGTTGAGCCAGATTCAGATGACACTACAGAGCTATTGGGACTTGGGGATCTTGCTTGGATCGAAGTGCAGGCAGACATGACAGTAGTTAAAACAGCAGAACCATATAGAATGGTTTTCATGAGATTTCGGGGTTTGACAAATTTCATCGTGTTTCTAATGGCCTCATTTGAACAAGAATCTCAGACTGTTTTGTGAGATTAGGTTTTACCTAGCCAGACTTCTAGTCCACCCCTTGGATTATCTTGATAAACCCAAGCTCCATTTTGCTTGACTGCAACCCTTGGTCCGAAAAGATTAGCAGTGCCAATAAACAACCCATAGGGTGTGGAAGTCATGTTGCGCACGCCAACATTGTAAGGATTACTAAAGCCTAAACGGTCGACCGGCAACCAATTCTCGCCATCAGAACTCCGCCACAATTCAAACCCACTTTGATTTTTAACAATGTTATCAATGCCTACCTGTTCTGCATAACGACGCTGGCGACCTGGGAAAGACTCAAGCGATCGCCATGATAAGATGACACTTCCATTGCATGTGCCCATATACAGCCAGTTATTATGAACCTCCATACACCAGAAATAGCCATTAAAGAAATTACCAAACCCTGCATAAAGGCTACTGAGTGGCCGTTTCATCCCATGGGGAGTATTTCTGGGTTGACCTACAATGAGATCCCACCGATCGTCGGGAAAGATCCGGATCAATTCAGAAGGCGCAGGACCAATTTTGTTGGTAATATCATAGCCACTATGCTGAATTGCACTCCCCACATATAGCGCAGTTTTTAAAAACCATTAGGCTGGGGGCAATCTGGTTGAGGGGGCCTCTCCAGGCACCTTGATCAATTACCTTAACCCATTTGTATGGGGGATCACCAGTAACATCTGTTCGCCAGATCTGGTAGCCCTGACAATTAAAAGTACCGGCATAGAGGTTATCAGCAAAAGGACAGAGCATGAACACTCCTTCGTTGCCCGATTCACCAAAACCTGGTTCACTAACTGCTTGCCATTTGCCCTGAGCAGGATCTCGGCTTTCATAAATTACTGGATACCCAGATGTATTTGCCTGTCCACCACGAGTACCGGTGGGGGACGTGAAAAGACGACCTTTAAAGGAAACCAGAACCCGAATGCTGGTAACAGGCAACCCGAGGATTCCATAATCAGAAGCAAGGGTAAAATTATTGCCGTCTATCGATCTCAAAATCAAAGCTCCAGATCCACGCCCTGGAGAGGTTGTTGCAACATAGAGAGTAGGCTCTTGATCAGATTCTCCTTGAAAAACTGCCATGGCACGATAGCCCACTTCTCGCGGAACTTCTTCGTCTTCAGTACCTACGATGAGAGGAGCCCTATGAACCATCTGCCAGACATTTTCTTCCGGATCGTAGCACCAAATCTGAGCCCGTCTATCCAATTGATAGAGTCCCTCAAGGTTTGAAGGACACTCAACAGGCCAAGTTTCTAAATTCCACTCTTCAATATGCATGTGTTGTTTGAGAACACACAGAACAGATCGGGTTGTACCAACATAGAGGCGATTTTTAAACCAGGCCATGGAGTGAGCATGGCTATTATGCCCATCACCAAAGCCATTTTTACAAATTTTGGTAAATTGCTCTCGCTTAAGACCAGGGTAAGGGGCTGGTTCAAAGGGGCGGATCCTGCTGAGATTAATCATGGGGTTGAATCTCGAAGGTGATCATGGGAAAAGTGGTGAAAATAGCTCCAGGATTGAGATAAAAGTTACTTATAGCCTAAATCCTGGGCTAGTTTTATAACGGTTGGATGAAAACCACCACCGTCTTTACGCCAAGGGAGTGACCCTTCAAGGCTACTCATAGGGATTGAGCGTTGCCGAAATGTAGGAGATTTTAAGAAGTTGACATCATTACCATACTGAGCCCCATAAGGGCCATAACAGGCATAAGGTGAATCTTCAGGGTGGAGCATGGCTTGGAAAGCACCATTACTCCAAGAAAGATTGAGAAAGCGACAAAGATTCTCAAACTTGATGGGAGGATTGCTGAGAAGATCTTCCCCTCGGATTCTAATTTGCCTTTCCCTAGGAATGGTACTCAAAAAATCGATAATTCGCCACTGCATTCGATACCATAAAAACTGGAAATCAATCGTTATCGAATCTCCAGAGGGCTCTAAGCAGTTCAAGAGATTGGGGCTGACAGTGTTGGGAGAACCAAATAATTCTCGACGTTGAGATTTACCTTTACGGGTTTGGGGAAGCAATTTCATCACGGACTCCCCCTGAGCCCTAGGATGGCGAATCAAATGAATGTAGTGAGCCTCTGGAAACGTCCTATCAATCCTGCGAAGCACTTCTGAATCGAGACAATAAGCTGGGCTCTTGTCTAAAATTCTTAAGGGCTTTACTTTCTCACATAACTCGACGAAGATATCTCCAGTATTGTTTTGAAGGCGTCGCAGAATCCAACGATGAGCCATATTGACAGCATCAATTGATTGCTCACCAGCATATAGTTGGGCAACAGTACGTAACAGACCATGAATTTTCCTGAACTTTGCTTGATCTCTGAACTGCTGTAGTAAGTCATTCAAAGATTCAGCAAGAAAGAGATTAAGTTCAGGTACACCATAAACTTCCGGGTGTTGACCTAACATACTTGAAGTAAGAGAAGTAAACGATCTGGGTGATGCCAAGATAATAATTGGTTGGGGGACTGACATATCTAAAGATCCATTACTGGGAAATAATTATGATCGATTAACAAGAGACTAAACTATTTTCTAAAAATCGAAATTTCACCATGGCTGAATTCAAGTAAGGCATCTGAATTCAAGATAATTTGCGCGCAATTATTCTGCTTTAAGTAGGAATCCCAAAAAATAATTGTCGTACTATGAACATATTGTTGAAATCGCTTACTTTGCTTCCAGTTTCCAAATATATCACCTGATTTTGCGAGGTGATTTTGTGCAACAAGACCAAGCTGTATACTCATCTCCATAGCTTCATGTTCACCGTAAGAAAAGTGATTGGCGCCAGTAATCAATGCACAATACTTATCCCCAAAGGGCATGTAAAAAAAGGATCTAAACGCCAGGAAGGATGCTGACCATCGACACCCACATCCTGAGTTCCACTAATGATCAGAAAGGGTGAATTAATCTGCTCCCAAGACTGCTGATGTAATCCATAGGAGCCAACGCCCTGGGGAGAAATTCCGAGAAAGACTGAGGCGCGAGGGTCGGGGAAACTCATCAATTTTTGATCTGGAAACTGGATTGAGGCCCCTGCCAATAACATAGCTACATAAGCACCATAAGAGGATCCAGAAACTCCGATTCTAGTACAGTCAAGTTTCCCTTGTAAGCTTGGGGAAAGCTTCTGTAAATCATTAAAAGAATCAATAATAAAAGATATATCATAAGGCCTTTCCGACCAGAATTTGGGATCATTCACGTATTTTTTAACGGCCAGTAATCCACCCTTTCGCAACATCACAGTGTCACTACCATAATGAGTAGGATGGATACAGATATATCCACAACTAGACCAAAATCGGCTCAAAGCTGCATGCGCTTCCTTTGATCCGCCTGCTCCATGGGAAAAGACTAAAATTGGGTATGAACCACATTCTAGAGGATAATAAATTCTCAGAGGGATATCGCGATCTCTATGACTGTCTCGAAGAACAACATCATCTATAACAGAGACAGTCAAAGGTTTAATAGCAGATATATAGGAAGAAACCGTTTCAATGCTCACAAGACATACCAAATGATTAATGATCCCTCAGAAATAAAAAATTAATAAAATAAGCCATGTCAATCAATAAAGTAGAGCAAATAATTGTGTTTCTATCTGCCGATATCTCCATGAGAATTAAACAGCTTAAGATAGGATGTTTGAAAATCATAAATTCGACATTCGTCCTTGCAGTACATACTTTCTCTCCCTTGGCTGTTGATGAGTCCCAAATGAACCTGCTCACAGATGGGCTGATCTTCTTTCCAGACACTTTGCACCAGCTGAGCAGTTGGTTCACCATACATTTCACGAAAGACCTCATCTAACTGTGGATGTTGCAATTTCCCCGTGAAAGTATGAACATGAACAATTGTCTCAGAGGGACTGATAGGGCTAATGGCATGAATACTCATTGAAAGACCAGAAAAGGTAGACAGAAGAAGGGATGGGAAAATCAAGTTATGTTGATATCCGTCAACCTTTAATATAGATTGAACCGCAGAATTAGGATTAGCTTTCTTTTTACTAGAATGTGATTTTGGTCTAGCTAGATAGGTAGAATGAGGCTGGAAAAAACAGTACTGACCTTCTACAGAGCCAAATTTCCCAAAGGAATTAGCATGAACAGCTGGAAGATGATAATTGTCTAAAGTATTTTCAACAACGATCTTCCAATTAGCCTGAATACTCATTTGATATTCGTCAATCCTCTTGTTCATTGCTTCTGAGTAATCAATAAGCAAATTGTAAATTTCTGCAAGGTAATCTTTTAGAGGGTAATGATCCTTAGAATATCTAATAAAGATAAATTTTCCACAGGTTTCAAGCTGCCAAGACTGTAAACGTAAAGACTGACGAATTTCTTCTGAAAAACCTTCAAAATTTTGATAATTTGGAATCCCGCAAGGTACTCCTTCCGTATCATAAACCCAGCCGTGATAAGGACATTTTAGAAGTCCATTTCCATGGGAGCACTGACGGATTCGACTGAAACGATGGGAGCATACATTCTCAAATGCCTTCAGCTCTCCGTGAAAGTTCTGAATAACGACGGAATGACCCCCAATTTCTTTAGTAAGGAAGTCATTGTGATTTTCTAAGTCTATGGTGAGACATACAAAACTCCATAGATTTTGAAGGTGACATTTTTCTGCTTCAAATACTTCTGCATTAGAATAAAATGAAAGTGGAATTAGTGATTTCATGGCTCTTCTGGGTTTGAGACAATAAGCAAAACTAAATGACTTTCTCCATAAGGCTTTCAGGCATTATTCATGAATTAACTTGTATCAACCGATACATTTAATCAAGATCCCAGAAGAGCCAATTTCATTTCTGAATACTCCAGAAAATCCTTAAACTTATTCAAAATTTTCTATTATTCATATACTCTAGTGAGGTTAGAGTCCCTATTAAAATGACACAATCCATACATTCTTACACTTCAGAATCTCCAGTTTTTTGTTCAAAAATCTGGGAAATTAATTGTATTTCTCGATTTGTCTCATCTAACAATGCTCGGAGCCACGCACTTCGATACTCAAGTTCTGTTCGGTATTTTTGGATTTCCTCCAAGGAGCTAGAAGTAAGTGCCTGAACAGAGTCAATGGGATCAATAAAACCATTTTGTATATGATCTAAAAATTCTGTAAGAGTACCCCGTAGAGTAGGCTCATCATCGATCTGAGGGATTGCTAAAATCTGTAATCCATCTTCTCCAGGTAGTGAGGATGGCTGGTTTAGACTTGAAGAAAGCTCTGACTCTGAAGAATTAGACATGGATGATACTGTAGATTGGTTTTGTATGGGCAATTGATTTGGCAGAAAATGGAATCTTAATACTCAATCAAATAGGCTACAGCAATTCTAAACGAGTCGAAAACTAAATTAGCCTAAAATCATTACCGAGAAAAAACTCAAAATTTACAAGTAACTTAGGACTGCTATATATGGGCTAATAGATGCTGTCAATATCTCAGGTGATTATTGACATACAAAATAATTTGCCTGATTCATTCATTAATGCACATCTCTATATAGCAATCCTAAGTTATATGTAAACAAAAAGATTAAATAAACCATAGGTTGAATCACTTGAAAGCTTTTCTAAGTAAGGATTTTGTGAATAGTTTTTATGAACTATTTATTTGTATTTCTAGTTGGATTGCTACATCTCTTTGCATTCCTATGACTAGCTGTGAAGAATAGTCTTGATAAACTAGCAGCGCTTAAGCTTGCGAAATATATCTTGATAATACATTGTGAGTCAGAAGATCAAAAGAAAGTAATCCATTTTATCCAAGAATTATTTGGTTTGCATGTCCATACCCTCAATAATTATATTACTCATATCTGTTCCTCTTAAATCCGTGTGCGTAAGGTCAACATCGCAAAAGCTTACTCCAGTAAGAATTGCACCCCTCATATCCGCCCCAGTAAGAATTGCGTGACTTAAGGTGGCATATTTTAGAATCGCCCCGGATAGTTTGGAACCACTAAGATTCGCTCCAGATAGGTTGGCATTACGTAAATTTACCCCACTTAAATCGACTGATTGCAAGTTCGCGCCTGACAAAAATGCGCATGGCCCAATCCAATAAGCTCCTCTCCTGACAGCATCAAATTCCTCAGGAAATCGTGTTTCATTATTGTAGAGTGCTGTATCTAGATTAGTGTCAATAAGGTCGGCTCCACGCAGGTCGGCTCCACGCAGGTCGGCTCCACGCAGGTCGGCTCCACGTAAGATTGCCTGATTCAAGTTTGCTCTTTGCAAATTGACTTTATCGAGTAGAGCCTCAGTGAAGTTAGTGTGACTGAAGTTTGACTGACTTAAGTTGGCTTTAGATAAGTTGGTTTTGGAGAGCATAGATCTTTGTAAATCAGCTCCGTGTAAATTAACTCCAGCAAGATTAACTCCCTGAAAGTTAGATTCTGGCAAGGAGACTTTGGGACCAAGATCGTAAGCACCTCTTTTGCTAGGATTAAATCCTTGGGGGAACACTGTTTTAGAATTGTAGAGGGCTCCCTTCAGATTCGTTCCACTCAGATTGGTTTGAGTCAGATCAGTCTCTATGAGATTAGCCCCACTCAAATTAGCCTGACACAGATTGCTCTGACGTAAGTTAGCTCCCCGCAAGTCAGCTCCCTGGAGATTAACCTTCTGCAAATCCATCCCCTGTAAGTCAGCATTTGGTAAAACTGTAAAGGTGGAAATCAGGTAAGCACCTTGCTGAGCAGGATCAAATCCTTCAGGGAATCGAGTCTTTTCGTCATAGATTGCCTGTTGGATATTCACTCGCTGGAGGTCAATTTCATGAAGGTCAAGCCCACATAGATTAATTCCTCGAAGTGAAGCATTAGGTGCAACCAAATAAGCTCCATGTTGGTCGGGGATGAAACCCTCAGGAAATTGGGTAGTTAAACTGTATAATGCACCCTGAAGATTAGCACTTTCTAAGTCAAAACATCGGAGATCTGCCCCCCATAAGTTAGCTCTAGATAGATCGGCATGGGATAAATATGCTCCCTGCAAATCTGCTTCGTACAGATTGGCACTGTGAATATTAGTGGCGATTAAATTATCCTTGCTGAGGTTTGCTCCAGACAGATTAGCATTACGTAAATTTACCCCACTTAGATCGACTGATTGCAAGTTTGCACCTGACAAAAATGCGCATGGTCCAATCCAATAAGCTCCTCTCTTGGCAGCATCAAATTCCTCAGGGAATCGTGTTTCATTATTGTAGAGTGCTGTATCTAGATTAGTGTCAATAAGTTCGGCTCCCCGCAGGTCGGTTCCACGCAGGTCGGCTCCACGCAGGTCGGCTCCACGTAAGATTGCCTGATTCAAGTTTGCTCTTTGCAAATTGACTTTATCGAGTAGAGCCTCAGTGAAGTTAGTTTGGCTGAAGTTTGACTGACTTAAGTTGGCTTTAGA